>NZ_JAWJTF010000005.1:0-97521 GCF_048836525.1 Nostoc sp. CALU 546 | reverse complement strand
AGTTGATTGTTAGCGAGGTTTAGCGTTGTCAAGTTGGAGAGTTGAGTGATTTCTGGCGGCAGGATGCTGAGTTGATTGTTATTGAGGGATAGCGTTGTCAACTTGGAGAGTTGAATGATTTCTGGCGGCAGGCTGGTGAGTTTATTGTCAGAAAGAGATAGCCTTGTCAATTTGGAGAGTTGGCTTATTTCTGGTGGCAGGCTGGTGAGTTGATTGTTATTGAGGTTTAGCTTGGTTGTCTTTTTCTTCGCAGCTTTTTCTATAATTTGCAACAGTTCTTCGTTTGTCACCTGCAAACCTCACCAACTCTGTAGCGATATTTACTAAAGTAGTATATCGTAACTAACCGTTAGAGACTGGATGAGTGTGTTCATCTGCGTAAAAACGGTTGTAATGTTTAAATTAGCAGAGTCATTAGGCGTAGCCAGTCGTAGACATCGCTAACCTCGCAATAACATTTACTCATTAACGAGTATAAAAGACTCATTAACGGAGTTCAAAGACTCATTAACGGAGTTCAAAGACTCGTTAACGGAGTTCAAAGACTCATTCACGAGTATCAAAGGTGCGTTAGGCTTTTGCGCTAACACATCCTACGACTACGATCGCTTTATAATTGCAATGTTACGCCTAGGCACTACCAAAACTACAGGCGATCGCTTTATGGCATACATTGAATATAGTTAGCAGTCGGAAATCCCATGAATATTCGTCAAGAACTTCTAAGTCTGATTGAACAAATGAATTATGAGCAGTTATCAGCACTGCTAGATTTAGCTCTTTCTTTCAAAAATGGGGAAAAATCTGTTAGTCCTACTCTTGAATCTCAGGCTTATCAGGATTGGGTAAGTCCTGAAAATGATATTTACGATGAAGTATTTGCTGATGAACTTACAGCGCGGTGATGTGGTATTGTGTCGAGTCCCCATGCCTTCAACCGGATTCACACAGTTTAAAGTTCGCCCTGGTGTTGTTATTTCGGCAAATCAATTGAATCAAATTCTGGATGATTTGATGGTTGTGCCTTGTACTTCCAACACTAATCGCCTATTAACTGTAACGCAATATTTAATAACGGGCGATGAAATTGCCAGTGTCGGTATTAGAGTTGAGTCTGTAGTTCGCTGTGAGTCAATTTTTACATTAAATAAACCGATGATTCTCAGAAAGCTGGGTTCTCTTTCCTCTGAGGCGATTAATCAGGTGAATTTTTGTCTAATAGCGGCTTTAGAATTATAAATCAATAAGCTTGGGTTAGCGTCAAAAAACACTGGAAATGTTGGATTAACCTGCGGGAAGCCACTTTGGGTATACATTCCTCAACCCAACCTACGATTTTCCTTTACTTTCGCGCTAACACGCCCTACGACTACGATCGCTTTATAATTGCGATCGCAGTTATGCTAACCACAGTCATTACACCCCACGTCAATTATTCCTTGACAGCTTTTGCATAATTCTGTCGTCGCCAACCTTGATAAATCAGGTCAAAATGAGCGAATAGTGAGTCTCAGCAAAACAGACTTTATTAAAACGTGCCAAAAATATCACAATTTTGGAAAATAATAAAGTAAGTCGAGTATCACAAGACTCACTTGATATCCTCATTTCTTCTAGGAAAATATGACTCATCCTTTCCTTGAACGCCTGCGTAGTCCAGATAGCCCAGTTCTCGTATTCGACGGGGCGATGGGAACCAACTTACAAACCCAAAACCTGACTGCTGAAGACTTCGGCGGCCCACAGTATGAAGGTTGTAACGAATACTTAGTCCACACGAAACCTGAAGCTGTCGCTAAGGTTCACCGCGACTTTCTCGCCGCTGGTGCTGATGTCATTGAAACCGATACCTTTGGTAGTACGTCCCTAGTGCTGGCAGAATATGACTTAGCAGACCAAGCTTATTACCTCAGCAAGACAGCCGCAGAATTGGCGAAGCGTGTGGCTGCGGAATTTTCCACGCCAGAAAAACCTCGGTTTGTGGCGGGTTCCATCGGCCCGACAACTAAACTCCCCACCTTGGGACATATTGACTTTGACACCATGAAAGCTACTTTTGCCGAACAAGCAGAGGCGCTGTGGGATGGTGGTGTAGATTTATTCCTGGTGGAAACTTGCCAAGATGTGCTGCAAATTAAAGCGGCGCTGAATGCCATTGAAGAGGTATTTGCTAAGAAAGGCGATCGCAGACCGTTGATGGTTTCTGTGACAATGGAAAGCATGGGCACAATGTTGGTTGGTTCCGAAATCAGCGCGGTGCTGACAATTTTGGCACCTTACCCAATTGATATTCTCGGTCTAAACTGTGCCACTGGCCCAGACTTGATGAAACCACATATCAAGTATCTGGCAGAACATTCACCTTTCATCGTTTCCTGTATTCCCAACGCGGGTTTACCTGAGAACGTTGGCGGTCAAGCGCACTACCGGCTGACACCGTTGGAATTACGGATGTCATTGATGCATTTTGTTGAAGATTTGGGTGTCCAAGTGATCGGGGGTTGCTGTGGGACGCGTCCAGAACACATTCAACAATTGGCAGAACTTGCTAAAGACCTGAAGCCAAAAGTTAGACAACCTAGCTTAGAACCAGCAGCAGCATCAATTTATACTACTCAGCCATACGACCAAGATAATTCCTTCTTGATTGTTGGCGAACGTCTCAACGCCAGTGGTTCCAAGAAGTGCCGCGATTTGCTAAACGCCGAAGATTGGGATGGACTCGTTTCAATGGCGAGGGCGCAAGTCAAAGAAGGCGCACATATCCTCGATGTCAACGTCGATTATGTGGGACGTGACGGCGTGCGAGATATGCACGAATTAGTTTCGCGCATTGTTAATAATGTGACACTGCCTTTAATGCTTGACTCCACCGAATGGGAAAAGATGGAGGCAGGTTTAAAGGTTGCCGGTGGTAAGTGTTTGCTTAATTCCACCAACTACGAAGATGGAGAACCGCGCTTTTTGAAGGTGTTGGAGTTAGCGAAGAAATACGGTGCGGGTGTAATCATTGGTACTATCGATGAAGATGGGATGGCGCGGACAGCAGACAAAAAGTTTGCGATCGCCCAACGCGCATACCGTCAAGCTGTAGAATATGGCATACCACCCACAGAAATATTCTTTGATACCCTAGCATTACCCATTTCCACCGGGATTGAAGAAGACCGAGAAAACGGTAAAGCCACAATTGAATCTATCCAGCGGATTCGTGAAGGATTGCCTGGATGTCATGTGATTTTGGGTGTTTCCAATATTTCCTTTGGTTTAACTCCAGCCTCGCGGATGGTTCTAAACTCGGTGTTTTTGCACGAGGCGACGACGGCGGGAATGGATGCAGCCATTGTCAGCGCTAACAAGATTTTACCACTCTCGAAGATTGATGCACGCCATCAAGAAATTTGTCGCCAGTTGATTTATGATGAGCGGAAGTTTGAGGGTAACGTCTGCGTTTACGATCCCTTGGGAGAGCTTACCACAGCGTTTGCTGGGGTAACAACTAAGCGCGATCGCTCTTTAGATGAAAGTCTCCCCATCCCCGAACGCCTCACACGCCACATCATCGACGGCGAACGCATTGGCTTAGAAGAACATCTGAAAAAAGCCTTAGAAGAACATCCCCCCTTGGAAATTATCAACACCTTCCTGCTAGATGGGATGAAAGTTGTCGGGGAATTATTCGGTTCTGGACAAATGCAGCTACCCTTCGTCTTGCAATCTGCGGAAACCATGAAAGCGGCGGTGGCATTTCTAGAACCGTTCATGGAAAAATCAGAGTCAGGCAACAATGCCAAGGGAACCTTTATCATTGCCACAGTGAAAGGCGATGTCCACGACATTGGTAAAAACTTGGTGGATATCATCTTGTCCAACAACGGCTACAAGGTGATTAACCTGGGAATTAAACAGCCAGTAGAAAACATCATCAACGCTTACGAACAGTACAAACCTGATTGTATTGCCATGAGTGGTTTGCTGGTGAAATCTACCGCCTTCATGAAAGAGAACTTGGAAGTATTTAACGAAAAGGGAATTAGTGTCCCTGTAATTTTAGGTGGTGCGGCGCTGACTCCCAAATTTGTGTATGAAGATTGCCAAAATACCTATAAAGGTAAAGTTGTTTATGGCAAAGATGCCTTTTCTGACTTGCACTTCATGGATAAATTAATGCCAGCAAAGGCAACCAATAACTGGGAAGATTTGCAAGGATTTTTGAATGAAGTGGAAACTGCTGAAGTTTCGACAAATGGCCACAAAGAACCAAAAGCTACCACTTCTGAAGAAAAATCTTCTGAACCAAAAGTAGTAGATACAAGACGTTCTGATGCTGTAGCGATAGATATTGAACGTCCAACACCGCCTTTTTGGGGAACACAGTTATTGCAACCTAGTGATATTCCCATTGAGGAAATATTCTGGCATTTAGATTTACAAGCTTTGGTTGCTGGACAATGGCAATTCCGCAAACCAAAGGAACAATCTAAGGAAGAATATCAGGCTTTCTTAGCTGAGAAAGTCTACCCAGTGTTAGAAACTTGGAAACAGCGGATTATTGAGGAAAATCTGTTGCATCCCCAGGTGATTTATGGGTATTTCCCTTGTCAATCTGAAGGGAATTCTCTACATATATATGACTCAGAGAACCAATCACAGCAGGTTACGACTTTCGAATTTCCTAGACAGAAGTCGTTAAGGCGGTTGTGCATAGCAGATTTCTTTGCACCGAAGGAATCAGGAATTATTGATGTCTTCCCAATGCAAGCGGTGACTGTAGGGGAGATTGCAACCGAGTTCGCCCAAAAGCTGTTTGCCGCCAATCAATACACCGATTATCTGTATTTCCACGGTATGGCGGTGCAGGTGGCGGAAGCTGTAGCTGAATGGACACACGCCAGAATTCGCCGTGAGTTAGGTTTTACTGCTGAGGAACCCAATAATATTCGGGATATGTTGGCACAACGCTATCGTGGCTCACGGTATAGTTTTGGGTATCCCGCTTGTCCGAACATTCAGGATCAGTACAAACAACTTGAGTTATTGCAGACTGACAGGATTAACTTGTATATGGATGAAAGCGAACAACTTTATCCAGAACAGTCTACCACTGCGATTATTACCTATCACCCAGTAGCAAAATACTTTAGCGCGTAGAATCCTACCCATTAATCCAATAAACTTGGGCTAGTGATATTTTGCCCTTAAAGATCCCCCCAACCTCCATTAAAAAGGGGTTGGGGGGATCTTCACCAATTTACGAGTATTGGCATAAAGCAAATCTAGATTTTTGGCGGATGGTAAAAAAACTGAGCCAATAAAGTTGCCTCAAAAGCTTTCCCGCTCTTGTGTTGGGCTATTTCGGCAAAAGCTAGGCTACCTCTTTTTTGGTGAAAGTATTACCAGAAGGAATCACATCACATATTATCGGCTCAATGCGATCGCAACTTGCCAGAAAAGTTTTACAATAATGATTATCATTCTTATAAAGCTTTACGGAAGTTTGAATTGATTATGACTCAACTAACAGTACCAACTTCAAACCCAAGTCTTGAGATTCCTAAAAAAGGAATGCCTGTTACTATCATCACCGGATTTTTAGGTAGTGGTAAAACTACACTGCTAAATCAAATTCTCAAGAATAAACAAGATTTAAAAGTTGCCGTACTCGTGAATGAGTTTGGTGATATTAACATAGACAGCCAATTGCTAATTTCTGTTGACCAAGATATGGTCGAACTAACTAATGGCTGTATTTGTTGTACTATCAATGATAATTTAGTTGATGCAGTTTATCGAGTTTTAGAACGAGAAGACCGGATTGATTATTTAGTTATTGAAACAACTGGTGTCGCTGACCCACTACCAATTATCTTAACTTTTTTAGGTACAGAATTAAGGGATTTGACAAACCTTGACTCTATTCTCACTGTGGTAGATACTGAGGCGTTTAATCAAGAACATTTCCATAGTGAAGCTGCTTTAAAACAGATTACATACGGAGATATGATTCTTTTGAATAAAACAGACCTTGTGACTCCAGAAAAAATAGAAGACGTAGAAAATTTTATCCATGATATGAAAAATGGTGCAAAAATCCTGCACACCAAACATGGGGAGGTAGCGTTACCATTAATTTTAGATGTGGGTTTAACTCCAATAAATGAGTATACTGCCAATGATTACCAAGATACTCATGAGCATGAACACCATCATCATGAACATCATCATCATCATGGACATCACTCACATCATTTAGAAAATGATGGATTTATTTCGATTTCTTTCCAAACTGATAGACCATTTGATGTCCATAAGTTTGAGAACTTTCTCACCGAAAAGATGCCACAGAATGTATTTCGAGCTAAGGGCATTTTATGGTTTAGTGATAGCGACTTGCGCCATATTTTTCAACTGAGTGGCCCTCGCTATAGCTTACATGCTGATGAATGGCAGACTCCACCTAAAAATCAAGCTGTTTTTATTGGTAGAAAGTTGGATATTAGCGAAATTTACTCACAACTTAATGAATGTTTGGCATAATTAATAAGTGTTAATTAAGCATTACACTTGGTTAGTAGTCGTTAGTGATTATTCTCAAAATTGACTGATGACTCTTGACTATTAACTCAAGGTGTTATGTTGTTATACAGAATCATTAAACCTATCCACCCGCTGCGGGATCTTATGCAGAAGCGTTCTGAATAAGAATTGTTAAGCCCAGCTGCATGTTCTTCACCACACCTCTTATGCCAGATAAATCTGCACCAGAAATTGAACTGATACGCGCGGCTTACGCTGCCTTCAACGCGCGAGATATTGACGCCGCCCTCGCCACAACGACTCCTGATGTGGCTTGGCCGAAAGCGTTTGAAGGCGGTTATGTTCATGGACATCAAGCAGTCCGCGCTTACTGGACGAGGCAATGGTTCGGCATCAATCCGCACGTTGAGCCGATTTCCTTTCACCGGGAGGATTCCGGACGCATTTTAGTTGATGTGCATCAGGTCGTGCGCGACTTAGCTGGAACAGTTCTTTCCGATCAGCACGTTGGTCATCGTTATACCATTGAGCATGGCTTGATTCAAACTATGGAAATCTGTCCACCTCCATTGTCCGGCCACTGAGCCTAACAAAGCGCTGCAACGAACGGCGGGGTAGTATCTGCAAAGAGGTTGCTTTTCCTCCCGCCATCGCTGTTTTTACTGGCAGAATAGACATCTCCAGGTTGTAAACGTTTGGCGGAAATTTTGGAAGATTTATCTCATGGTAGTGTCAATCGTTTCCTTTTAAGGGAAAGGTATGAACCCAAGGATTTATTTAATGAAGTAAAGCCGTACATCAATTTAACAGGCGGTACTTTAAGTGGAGACGATACAGTTATTGACAAGCCTTATAGTGACCCGCATTTAACAGAGTTAATTGGTTATTTTGGGTATGGAAAGCATCATCGTATAGTTAAAGTAATTCAATTAATTACTTTGTATTACACCGACCTGTTAGGTAAATCTGTGCCCATAAATTATCAAATATATAACAAACAAGAAGGGAAAACAAAAAATGATTATTTAAGAGAAATGATTGCTGAAGTTTTGGCTTGGGGATTACAGCCGAAGACGGTGACTACAGATGCTTGGTATTCCAGTCGCGAAAATCTAAGATTTATTAGGGAAAAGGGATTAGGACTTTTCATGGGCATAGCAAATAATCATTCTTCATTAGTTAGGTGCTGTTACTTTCACGATTGTTTTGGGAATCCTGTAGTTGTATACCCACCAAATTTGTTAATCTCTCAGCTTAGGTAGGCTTATTTATGCAACTCATCACCTCGTTAGATATTAGAAATTCAGAATATTTATCAAAAAATCGCCTTATCAGTTACCATCACCAGTTGCGTCTAATTTTTTCGCTGGGTAATCAAGTAAAAAACGTTCTGGAAATTGGGATTTTTAATTCTCTGTTAACAGACATCCTGAAGAATAATGGATACAACGTCTCTACTGCTGATGTTGACCCCAGCCTCAAGCCAGAAATAATTTTGGATTTGACTACAGATTTTTCCTTACCAAAAGATAAATTTGATGCAATTGTCCTGTTTCAAGTGCTGGAACACTTCCCCTACGAACAGTCAGAAGAAGCATTGAGAAAACTTGCTATTGCAACTAAGAAATTTTTGGTGATTTCGATTCCCTATTGCACTCAATACCTCTCGTTTCAGGTGAAAACTTCTTTCTCAGGCAGACCAAGGCATTTACTATTCAATGTGCCAAAATTCTGGAGTACAACACCAGTCTGTGACGAACACTGCTGGGAAATGGGTTTAAAAGGATATCCGAAAACGCGGATTTTAAACTCTGTTGCCAAAGCTGGGTTAACTGTTAAGCAAGAATTTATCGATCCCACTTATCCATACCATTATTTTTTGGTGTTGGAGAAGAATTCTAGTAATACTTAAACAGCAATCTGTGGGGAGTGGGGAGTCGGAAGTAGGGGAATCCGAATCAGAAAATGGCGGCAAACAATGCTTCAAAAAGGTGCGATCGCCTAAGCTATGCTTTTAAAATCCTAATTGGTATCATGCCCTTCTGTGTTCTCCGGGTTTATCCTGGAAAACAGATGGCTAGGTTGTATTACCTACTATCATCATTTCAGATACTAACATCGAAAACTACCAATTATGCTAGAACAAGGCACTATCAGTATTCATACTGAGAATATTTTCCCGATCATTAAGAAGTCGCTTTACTCAGACCACCAAATCTTCTTGCGGGAACTGGTATCCAACGCTGTAGACGCCATCCAAAAGCTAAAAATGGTATCCCGCGCCGGCGATTATGCTGGAGATATCGGCGAACCAGAAATTGAAATTGCCATTGACAAAGATAAGAAAACTCTATCCATCTCCGATAACGGTATCGGGATGACCGCAGATGAAGTTAAGAAATATATCAATCAGGTTGCCTTCTCTAGTGCTGAAGAATTTATTCATAAATATGAAGGCAAATCAGATCAACCGATAATCGGCCACTTTGGTCTTGGTTTCTACTCTTCCTTCATGGTGGCGCAAAAGGTAGAAATTGATACCCTCTCTTATCAAGAAGGGGCGCAAGCGGTTCACTGGACTTGTGATGGTTCGCCAGCTTTTACTCTCGAAGAATCTTCCCGGACAACTCGCGGTACTACTATTATTCTCAGCCTGCAAGGGGAAGAAGAGGAATTTCTCGAATCAGCACGAATCAAGAATCTTGTCAAGACATACTGCGACTTCTTGCCAGTCCCAATTAAACTAGACGGCGAAGTAGTAAATAAGCAAAAAGCACCGTGGCGAGAGTCTCCAAGTAATCTGACTCAAGAAGATTATTTAGAGTTTTATCGCTACCTGTATCCTTTTCAAGAAGAACCTTTGTTATGGGTACATTTAAATACAGACTATCCCTTTATCATCAACGGAATTCTGTATTTCCCCAAAATGCGACCGGATGTAGATGTTACCAAAGGGCAGATCAAGCTATTTTGCAATCAAGTTTTTGTTAGCGACAACTGCGAAGAAATTATCCCGCAATTTTTGATGCCGATGCGGGGTGTGATTGATAGCACCGATATTCCCCTAAACGTATCGCGCAGTGCCTTGCAAGGCGATCGCACCGTGAAGCGAATTGGTGACTACATTGCCAAAAAAGTAGGCGATCGCCTCAAAGAACTCTTCCGCGATAACCGCGAACAATACATTAGCGCCTGGAAAGACCTCGGCACCTTTGTAAAATTCGGCGTTCTCAACGACGAAAAATTCAAAAAACAAATCGAAGATATCATCGTTTTCCGCACCACCGCCAAGCTGACAGAAAAAGTTGCTGCTGAAACACCAGTGGTTGAAGTCCAGTCTTCAGACGGCGATGCTTGGCAAGATGTCACTCCTTCACCCAGTTCTGACTCAGCACCCATAGCTCCCTATACTACGCTGAAAGAGTATCTAGAACGCAACAAAGAACGCAACGAAAACCGGGTTTTCTACAGCACTGATGGAGCAACCCAAGCTACATACATAGAACTGCACAAAAATCAAGGTTTGGAAGTCCTATTTATGGACTCCTTTATTGACACCCACTTTATCAATTTTCTAGAACGGGAATATCAGGATGTCAAGTTTACGCGGGTAGACTCAGACTTAGATAATACCCTGCTGGAACAAGATAAAGATAAGGAAATTGTCGATCCCAAGACGAATAAAACCCGGAGTGAGACGATCAAAGAGTTATTTGAGAAATCTCTCAACAAACCCAAACTCAACATCCGTACCGAAGCCTTGAAATCAGACGATCCTCAAGGAACACCACCTGCGATCGTGCTTTTACCAGAGATTCTCCGTCGTATGCGGGAAATGAGCGCCATGATGCAGCAGCAAACAGCAGAGTTTCCCGAAGACCACATTTTGTTGGTAAATACTGCTCACCCACTGATTCAAAATCTGGCAAATATTAACCAAGGTAGTATCATTCAAGGTGACGGTGAATCGCCTACAAATCAGTTAGTCAACTTGATTTGTCAACACGTTTACGATTTAGCGCTGATGTCTCAGAAAGGATTTGACGCTGAGGGAATGAAATCCTTCGTCGAGCGATCGAATGACGTACTCACCAAGCTGACGGAACAAGCGAGTAAATAGTGCTGAGTGGGGCATTGGACATTGAAAAGAGGCAGAGGGGAAGAACTTAGTGTAAACTTCTCCTCTGCTCCCCTGCCTCCCCTGCTCCCTCATCTCCCTCATCTCCCCACTTCTGCTGCCTAAGACCTAAAATGGAAAGGCTGTATTAAAATAACAATCTGGAGATAGTAGCTATGTCCCGTCGCTGTGAACTAACTGGTAAGAAGGCAAATAACGCTTTTTCTGTTTCTCACTCCCACCGTCGTACAAAACGCCTTCAGCACGCTAATCTGCAAGACAAGCGTGTTTGGTGGGAAGGCGGAAATCGTTGGGTGAGATTAAAGCTGTCTACTAAAGCAATTAAAACCCTACAAACTAATGGATTAGAAGCAATGGCAAAAGAAGCTGGCATTAACCTAAATCATTACTAAATAATGTGGATTTCATAACCCAAAGCTTTCGTTGGGTGAAATACTAGGTAATTTGTAGGGTAGCACAGCTAGGTGTGCTACCCTACTGCTTTGTCTAGCTAATTTTGAGGGATTTTAGTAATTTTCTGTTACCCAATCAATACGATCCTTTCCCCAAAATTTTTCGCCTTCCACTATCCAGGTTGACACTCTAGGACAAGCAAATTGTTCATATAGGACTCATATTTGATTTCTGAAAAAACTCAGTACAACTAAGAAGCCTTCTTGACTATTGCCTATTGCCTATTGCCTGCCTACGCAAATTAGTTCAGAAATCAAAGCGGATTCCTATATTCTGCTAAAGCTGCTACTAATTCTAGAATGCGATCGCCATTCAGCCCACCATCATTTGCACTAAATTAACTCGCTATTTTGATTGATATTAAACTTGGCTTTTCACCCATTGGCGAAATTCTTTAACTAATTCCAAATAATCTTTTTCTCCCACCTGCTCTAAGAAATTAGAAATCTCTGTTAGAGGCAGATTAGGAAATACTAAACTCTGTTCAACAGATATATATTTCTGATTTTGTAAAATGTTAATACTAAAATAACTACCATCATATCGCCAGATTTCAGGTACACCCATATCAGCATGGACTTCAAAGCGATTTTTAGAACTGCTAGTAATATCAATTTCCACTACCAAATCTGGTGGCGGATCTTGTTGCAAGTTAATTCTTTTTTTGCCTCTAATTATATTGATATTTTCAATATAAAAGCATTCATCTGGTTCTGTGCCACTAAGCTCTGGACGTTTGAAAGTAGTAGAACCAAGGGGGTCGATTCTAACGTCTAATTCTTCTCCTAGAGTTTCGACAAATCGACCTAATACTTTTTTGTATCGTTCATGTTCAGGTGAAGGAACCATGATTTCTAGAGTCCCTCGATTATAAGTAAGCCGGAGGCGGCGACTAGCACTAAGTTCAGTTAGCAACTTTTCATAAGTTTGCCAACTTATACCCGATAGGTGGACGATTTCTGTGGGTTGAAGCAGTGTGTTGCTAGCCATAGCGATATTTGATGTAGGTTCTCGCTGTACAATAGCCATTCTTACCCTCACTGTACTTTAAGCTGAATCTTCTTTAAAGGAAGGTGTCTGGTTGCTACAGTCGCGGTGAAAAATACTAAGCTGGTAAATAGCACGTTAAAACTTTAGCGGAAATTCCGAATCGCATTCATCGGCGGTTTAGAATTCCCCATTGGCGAACTACCTGTAATTACATTATGTTTGATGCATTATCTGACCGTTTAGAATCCGCCTGGAAAAAACTGCGGGGACAGGACAAAATTTCTCAATCCAATATTCAAGATGCATTGCGCGAAGTGCGCCGCGCCTTGTTGGAAGCAGATGTCAATCTCCAGGTAGTCAAAGATTTTATTAGCGAAGTCGAAGCCAAGGCACAGGGAGCCGAGGTGATTACCGGCGTGCGACCTGACCAACAGTTCATCAAAATTGTTCATGATGAATTGGTGCAGGTAATGGGAGAAGAAAATGTTCCCATCGCAGAAGCCCCAGAACAGCCTACTATTGTGTTGATGGCTGGGTTGCAAGGTACTGGTAAAACCACAGCTACCGCTAAGTTAGCTTTACATCTGAGAAAATTAGAGCGTAGCTGTTTGTTGGTGGCGACAGACGTATATCGCCCAGCCGCGATCGATCAGTTGCTAACGTTGGGTAAACAAATTGACGTACCAGTATTTGAACTAGGAAGCGACGCCGATCCCGTAGAAATTGCCCGACAAGGTGTAGAACGCGCTAGGGCAGAAGGCGTAAATACAGTAATTATTGATACTGCTGGTCGTCTGCAAATTGACGAAGACATGATGGCGGAATTAGCCCGCATCAAAGCAACTGTCAAACCCCATGAAACTCTTCTGGTGGTGGACGCGATGACTGGTCAAGAGGCTGCAAATCTTACCCGCACCTTCCATGAGCAGATCGGAATTACTGGGGCGATTCTCACCAAGATGGATGGTGATAGCCGTGGTGGTGCAGCGCTTTCGGTGCGAAAGATTTCGGGAGCGCCAATTAAATTTGTGGGCGTGGGTGAGAAAGTCGAGGCACTGCAACCCTTTTATCCCGATCGCATGGCATCGCGGATTTTGGGAATGGGCGATGTGCTAACTCTGGTAGAAAAAGCCCAAGAAGAGTTTGATTTAGCCGATGCCGAGAAAATGCAGGAGAAAATCCTGTCAGCGAAGTTTGACTTTACTGACTTTCTCAAGCAGTTGCGAATGCTGAAGAACATGGGTTCTCTGGGAGGCTTCATCAAGATGATCCCAGGGATGAACAAGCTTTCAGACGATCAGCTAAAGCAGGGAGAAACCCAACTAAAGCGCTGTGAAGCCATGATTAACTCCATGACTCGCCAAGAACGCCATGACCCCGATTTATTAGCCAGTTCTCCCAGTCGGCGGCGGCGGATTGCTGCTGGCTCTGGCTATAGAGAGTCAGATGTGACAAAACTGGTGGGTGATTTCCAAAAAATGCGATCGCTCATGCAGCAAATGGGTCAAGGTGGCTTCCCTGGAATGCCGGGAATGTTTGGCGGCGGCGGTATGGGCAACGCCTTTGCTGGTGCTGGTAATCGTCCCCCAGCCCCCGGATGGCGTGGCTATGGTGGCGATGCAGGCGCGAAAAAGAAAAAACCCAAAGATAAAAAGAAAAAAGGCTTCGGCAATCTTTAATTATTGGGCATGGGGCATGGGGCATGGAGTATTGGTAATTTACAAATGACTAATGACCAATGACAAATGACTAATGACCAATGACTAATAGCAGCAAATGCTAGGCAGTGCTAAAATTAGCATTTCGACCTCAGAATTTATCAGCAGAGGAAACTAACCCTCAATTTCTCGGCAGCAGCCAGATTTAGGTTACTTCCTCACCAATTAGTTGCTAACTAATATCTAACAACCAACGGGAGAACGATTCTTCAACCATGATCAAACTGCGCTTGAAGCGATTCGGTAAAAAGCGGGAAGCAAGTTACCGCATTGTCGCCATTAACAACCTTGCTCGCCGCGATGGCCGTCCCCTAGAAGAGTTGGGATTCTATAACCCCAGAACTGATGAAGTGCGACTAGACGTTCCCGGTATCGTCAAGCGACTACAACAAGGCGCTCAACCCACTGACACCGTTCGTCGCATTCTAGTAAAAGCTAATGTTTTTGAGCAGGTCAGTGCAACAGCCGCATCATAATTTCGGAACAAAACTCCCAACAGCTAGCCCCAACTATGTTGATCTGGTTCGGTTTTTGGTGCAGCCGTTTCTGGAATCCCCAGAGACATTAAGCGTCGATTGTGAAATTTCTCAGACCCTCAACCGGGTTTGGGTTCGCATCGCTTTTGAAAGCACAGATAAAGGAAAAGTGTTTGGTCGAGGGGGACGCAATATTCAGGCGATTCGTACAGTAATTGCGGCAGCCGCAGCCGCAGCTGGGCAATCAACATACCTGGATATCTACGGCAGCACCACTCCGGGCCGCGAGGGTATGTCTTTTGATGAAGAGACAGAAGAGCGATCGCCACCGCCGACTAGGAGAGAACCGCGTGCAAACGATGGGCCTAAACCCATTGTTAAACCACGCCTCCGCTAGGTTGAAACTAGAGAGCAAATCTGAGCGGTTGTAGTCACTTCCGCTCAGAATTTTTGTAAAGATGAAAAGTCAAAAGGGCGAATAGAATTCGCAGCTACACAAACATAGACGCTTTGCGGCTTCCCGCAGGGTAGTCCGCCTCCGCGGACTAAGGATAATCCAATTCGCAATTCGCAATGGGCTAACGCCCCGCTCCGCTAACGCAATTAAACTCAGACAGGCACTTCAGGATGGGGTTTTTACCTAACCTTGAGATACAAGGATTTTTTCGCCCACTATTCCACTCGCTTTTAACTAATATTCGTCACCCACTCGTACAGAATTCATACTGAATTCTGAATTCTTCTTAAAAAAAGCATAATTTCGCCGTTAGCGAGAAAATATTAACCTTTGTCAAACACAGATCCTCACCAATTAAGAAATACTATGGCAGGTGCCTTAACAATTCAGCTGCCGAATGTTCCCAGTGCGATCGCTCTTGCAGGAGATGGAGAAGAAAATCTCAAAATTTTATCTCGGCAAACAGGAGCTACTTTAGTGCTACGCGGACAGGAATTAGTGATTTCTGGTACCGAAGGGCAAATTGATCTGGCTTCTCGATTAGTGCGATCGCTGGAAGGCCTCTGGATTAAAGGCAATAACATCACCAGTGCTGATATTTTAACAGCCCGTCAAGCCATAGATAGCGATCGGCAAGGGGAACTGCAAGACTTACAGCGAGATGTCCTCGCCAAAAGTCGTCGGGGTGAAGAAGTCCGTGCCAAAACCTTCCGCCAGCGTCAATATATCGACGCACTCCGTAGACGTGATCTTACCTTTGGGATTGGCCCTGCTGGTACCGGCAAGACTTATCTCGCTGTTGTTGTCGCCGTCCAAGCACTCCTTGCTAACCAAGTGGAAAAGCTAATTTTAACTCGCCCTGCCGTCGAAGCCGGCGAAAAACTCGGCTTTTTGCCTGGAGACTTACAGCAGAAAGTTAATCCCTATCTTCGCCCACTTTATGATGCTATTTATGAATTCATCGACCCAGAAAAAGTACCCAGTTTAATGGAACGCGGTGTGATTGAAGTCGCACCACTCGCCTATATGCGGGGACGCACTCTCAATAACGCTTTTATAATTGTCGATGAAGCTCAAAATACTACACCCGCTCAGATGAAAATGGTTTTGACTCGTTTGGGTTTCCGTTCGCGGATGGTGATTACAGGCGACATGACACAAACTGATTTACCACTTCATCAACAATCGGGTTTAGGAGTGGCTTTACAAATTTTAAAACACGTTGAAGGCATTGCCTTTTGCGAATTTACTCAAAAAGATGTCGTCCGCCATCCTCTAGTTCAGCGCATTGTTGCGGCTTATGAACAATACGAAAAATAGGGATTGGGAATGGGGCATGGGGCATTGGGCATTGGGTATTAGTTAGGAATCATCGTCTAACCAACGACAAATGACAAATGACAAAGGACAAATGACAAATGACCACAACATTAAAAGAATTTTTAGAAGCTTGCGAGACTCTTGGAACTTTGCGTTTAATTGTTACTAGCAGCGCTGCTGTATTAGAAGCACGAGGCAAAATAGAAAAGTTATTTTATGCAGAATTGCCCAAAGGTAAATATGCAAATATGCATACAGAAGGCTTTGAGTTTCACTTGAATATGGACAAAATTACTCAGGTGAAATTTGAAACTGGTGAAGCGAAAAGGGGTAACTTTACAACCTATGCTATTCGGTTTTTAGATGATAAACAGGAGTCTGCTTTAAGCCTATTTTTACAATGGGGTAAACCAGGAGAATATGAACTAGGACAAGTGGAAGCTTGGCAAACTTTAAAAGAGAAATATGGGGAAGTTTGGCAACCTTTACCAGCAGAAATTTAATACAGCTAAACTGATAAAGGTGAAGGAAATCGGATATCTGCACTAAACTGCTCGATATTAACGCTGCGATGAATCGGTAAAATATATTCTAAATTTTCGTGGGGACGGGGAATAATGTGATTAGAAAGTACCTCGCCACCGTCAACTCGCAGCACTGCCTTTAATCCTGCTGTCACAGCTACATTCACTTCGCCTATAGCTCCTCGAATTAACACGGTAATTCGTCCTAAATCAGTATTTTCATAACCAACAAGGGTTACACGGGCAGCTTTACACATGGCATCTCCCACTTCCACTGCTGCGGGAACGCCATAAACTTCAATCATGCCTAATGCCAATGTCATGCTATTACTATAAATTCGGGATAGGGCTAATTATCTCACTACAAAGTTTTAATTTATTACAGAAAATTACTTAATTTTTAATCGATAAACAATAACCATTAAATACAAAACTGCTAATGCTTGTAATGAAGGTAATTTGGAGTTTTTGCTTGTTGCTTTTATTCCTTTTGTGGGGTGGTGAAGCTTTTGCAGGAGAGTTGGCTGAACGGTTAGCAAATTTTCCCCAATGGGAAAAACTAACTTCAGTGCAACCCGCTTCGGGAGATTTAGTTTACCCTGAATGGATGGCTGGAACTTGGAAAGTTACAAGTACCTTAGTAGATTTAGCTGCGCCTTTAGCACCAGAGATTGTAACACCAGGATTTGAAGGTAATCGCCAACAATTAAATCAGCCTGTGAGTTTTGTAGTAAGATTTGTGAAGGAGCAACCACATCTTTCTGGGTTAAAAATATTACCTCAGATAGATTACAAATCCCCCGTTGTAGTAGCAGATAGAGCGTTTAATAGCTTGAATTTGGCAAGGGCTTATTTAGGGGATGAAGCAGTGTTATTAGTCAAAGTAGATCCAGATTCACCTAATCGGCAGATTACGTTCTTGCGTAGCAGTCGCCAACTAGTTTCTATTGTGACTGCACGGGGCACAGAAATTACCCTTGATGGCAAGTTCATCACCACAGAAGTATTTCAACAACTATTTAAAGGCGGCTCACGTCCCTATTTAAACTCTGTAGAATCTACTACGGCTTATCACAAACTTTCAACATTTAATCCGGCGATTGAAGCAGATCAAGTTACTGCTGTCTATCTTTCATCCCAAGATCCAGATTACTTTAAAGCTGGTTCTCGACCAGTTGCTCTCTATCGCTATCGCCTCGAATTTTCCCCTCAAGAACTAACGACTACTCCCAAAGAGTGATTTGTCATCTAGCTCTTGACTACTTTGTAATACATTTGTAGTATATAAATTCCAAGTTTACGATCGCGCTCTTGGACGGTGTGCATCATGGCCAAATTTCAAGATATTGTCAATTATTTTCGCTCTGATTGGAAGCTGAGTCTCTTTAGTATCACGGCATCCAGCATCTACGAAATTGTTGATTTGGTTGTTCCTTATGCGATCGGGCAGATTTTAAACGTTTTGTCTGATCAGCCTTTGGATAAACCACTTCAAAGTGCGATCGCAACTTTTGCTGACATCACCAATTATCCAGTTACTAAAACTCTATCTTTGAGTTTATTACTGGGTTTAGTTTTTGTTGTCACCGTAGTGAGAGCGCCAACACAACCTTGGTTAACCCATTGGTTTCATTGGGATATATCCTTAAGGTTGCGTCGGCAAAAAGCCCAAACAGCCATAGAAAAAATTCTGACTCTCCCACTGGAATTTTATGATGAAAATAACCCTGGACGCATTGCTGGAAGGATAGCTAGAGGTATTTCTAACCACACTTTTACTTACCCCGAAGTTGCCGGACAATTGATTCCTAAACTAGTTCGTTTGCTGGGAATTTTTGTTTTTATCTTGGTGATTGAGTGGCGAATTGCAATTTTGTATCTGATTTCCTTTATAGTCATTC
The DNA here is from genome assembly GCF_048836525.1 of Nostoc sp. CALU 546. Classification (NCBI taxonomy): domain Bacteria; kingdom Bacillati; phylum Cyanobacteriota; class Cyanophyceae; order Nostocales; family Nostocaceae; genus Nostoc; species Nostoc sp. CALU 546. Next base: position 79,007 of record NZ_JAWJTF010000005.1, on the reverse strand, counting down.
TTAGCTTTAGCTTAAAGGATTTAAAGCAGCTGATTTGGCACGAAACTATTCTGGATAAATATGCAGAAGATACGGAAAGTCGCAATTCTGAACTGATTACCAACATCAAAACGGTGAAAGCCTTTGCTACAGAAGCGAAGGAACTGAAGCGCCAAAAGCAACGTTTGGATCGTGAACTAATGGTGGTTGAGTATCGTGTCCACAAAGGTTATACGAAACTGGCTACTTGGCAAAGGACTGTAATTCAATTCTGCGTATTTACTATCTTGGGTTTGACTCTAGCAGCAACAGCAGACGGTAGAATTTCTCTCGGTCACTTTGTCATGACCTTAACTCTTTCTAGCATGGCATATTCTGAATTAGAACCTATTAGCACTTTGGGAGAAGTTTTTGCCCGCCGTTATTCTTCGATGCTGCGGTTTCATGAATTTCTCCAAGAGCCAACTGCATCTGATTCAGCTAGTCTTTTAGAAGAGAGCAACCAAACAGAATCACCTTATAAATTTACAGGAAAAGTTGAGTTATCGCACGTCAGTTTTGGATATGATGCCAACCGTCCAGTTTTGCAAGATATCAACTTGTTGATTGAGCCATACCAAACAGTGGCATTAGTGGGGCGTTCCGGTTCTGGTAAGTCTACTTTAGTGAAATTGCTGTTACGATATTTTGAACCGAAAGAAGGTCAAATTTTGATTGATGGTCAAGATATTCGCACTTTGAATGTAGGTAAGTATAGACGAAGGCTTGCGATCGTTCACCAAGAAGTAGACATTTTCAACGGTACTATATTGGATAACCTGACTTATGGTAGAAGGAATGCCACTTTGGGGCAGGTTCAGGAAGCCTGTAGGATTGCCAGAGTTGATGAAGTAGTGCAGCACTTACCCCAAGGTTATTACACCGTTGTGGGGGAACGAGGTGTCAGGTTATCTGGAGGACAAAGACAACGTTTGGGAATTGCGAGGGCGTTGTTAGTCGAACCAGACGTGCTGATTTTTGACGAAGCCACCTCTAGTTTAGATTATGAATCTGAGCGTTCAATTCAGCTAGCGATGCGATCGATTCAGGGTACTTGCACCACTATTGTTATTGCCCACCGTTTAAGCACAGTGCGGGAAGCCGATAAAATAGTAGTTCTGGAGCAAGGAAAAATTGTAGAAGTAGGAAGCCACGATGAACTCTTGCGTCACGAGGGCATTTATCGCCGCTTGCACTCCCTGCAAGAAACAGGAGAACTCCTGAATTAGGGGACACAAGTCAATACAGTTCAGATAAGACCAAAACACTTGTCTTGACGGCGATTTATCGCGTCTCGAAAACCCACAATTTTCTACTATTAGCCCTTAACCCAAGCATATTGGGACACAAGTAAGTCTGCGGGGATAAACCAACAGGACTTACGCAACTGGCACAATGCGATCGCTAATTACTAGTACATAGGTATTAGTTAAATCTGATTCCGAAAGCCTTGTATTCGTAATAGAAGCCGATGTATTGGAAGCAGGACTTACGCAACTGGCACAAATAGCGGGCGGGGCGTAGCCCTGCCACACAACAATTTAAATCAAACCAAGCACATAGCCTCTTTTTATCACTTTGGGAGAACCCAATCACTGAAAGCCTTTGGGAGCTTTAATCTCCAGGTTTTGGTTACAAATTTTAGTTCCTGTTAGAAAATAAACACTCAAAGCTTGACTCGATCAAATTTGTCTGAGCAGGAAACCCTTTAATTGTCCATTAAAACAGTATCAAATGGTAAAAACTTATGATATACATTGAAATTCGTTTTACGCGGTTGGGTGAAGTGCGAGAAGTAAAGTAAATAATCCATTCCCACTACTAGAATACTAATCAGGAATCAAAGTTTTCCAATAATAAAAAACTAGGATTTACTCTTATCGGCTTCTTTTTGCGCCGCCTCACTGTATTTTTTATATAGTTGAGTCCGAATCTTGGCTTCCTGATAACGGCTGTGGTTTTGTGGCACAGTGCCCATTAAATCTGAAGCTCGTTGCCACTTAGCAGCTATCTCTAACCACTGAGTTGAGGTTGTGGCTGTTTTACCAGATGCAGAAGCTTGGTTGGCAATTCGCACAGATATTGGAAATGGATCGTCAGATTGCTCAGAAAGGCTATTATTAGGAGCAGGGGATAATGTTTGGGCTTTCTTCTCGTTAGTATCTTCTGTTGTTAAAGATTTGGAAGTTTCTAGTTGCATTAAGTTTTTCAGCTTATCACCTAACTGAGCATAAACAATCCAACTCAGCAACAACAGTGAGCATAAACCAGCCGCTACTAATAGCTTTGTTTGAGGTTTATTTTTGTATTTCTCTTTGTTAATGAGTACTAAAGGACGAGAGATTGGAGTTTTCGGAAAATTTGGTTTTCCTAGTTCAGCTTGAGCTTCTGTGAAATCTTTAATTAGTTGTTTGACAATATTGGGCTGAATTAATGTAATTTCCTGCGACCAAAGCAATTGGTTTTCGCGATCGCTATCTATTTCCTTTAACCACAGTAATTGTTGTTCCCGAACAATTCGGCTGTTGATATTGACTCGGCGAATGTGACGCGGGGCGATGGACTCAAGAATTTGCTGGATTTGTTCTACGAGGGGAGATTGCTCAAGTTGCTCTACCCTAGCCGCCTCGCACAGAAGTTGTAAGACACCATCAGAAAACATGGCTCTAGTTCTGACACCAGACTTGGCTAGCTTTTCGTTCAATAGCTGAATAATCGCTGCAACGCTCCCTTGGTGGGCTTGCCAAGCGATATCGTTTATCCGGTCTACCACCTGAAATTTTGTGATAGTTCTTCCACCCTGACTGATTAACGTACTCATTAATTTAGGGACTCTTTTCTACTGACCTTGATCTTGTCTTCGATTTTACGAGTAAAAAGATGAGTTGCCAAATAATATCATAAATATAGAGCAATATAGAATTTTACTTCTCAATTCGGCAAAGATGCTCGATCGCGCTCAGTTAATTGGACAATCTCACGTCTTGAAAGCGTGGGATTTTTGGGCTGAAACTACGTTTTCAGGGTAACGCCGATGTTGGCAGACGGGTTACTTGTTTGACATAGTACATTCGGATATTCGGGATTCAGACCACGACCCAAATTTTGTTGCAAGAGCGTTCGCACGAGAAGAAAACTCTTTCCGAGTCCCCATTCCCCATTCCCCAATTTATTGTTCACATACCAAACAAAATAGCTATATCAGGATACTTTTGTGAGGAATTCTCGCTTTTTTTACATTTTTGTCAGAATGGCAATACTAAATAGCACTGCGATCGCTACATTAGTAGATATATAAATAAAAATCATTGTTGATTTTTATTCGTTCGCAGTTCACACAAAATCATGAGTGCAAGTACCATTATTTCCGAAAATCCCTTACTCCAAGGCACTGGTTTACCTCCCTTTGCAGAGATTAAACCAGAACGAGTAGTACCAGCCTTCAATCAGTTGCTAGCAGAACTTGACCAGCAGCTTGCCACCTTAGAGACTAATATACAGCCTACTTGGAGTGGTTTAGTAGAACCCTTAGAAAAGCTGACAGAACGGCTTACCTGGAGTTGGGGGGCGGTAAATCATTTAATGGGTGTTAAAAATAGCCCGGAACTGCGCGAAGCTCATGAAATCGTACAGCCACTAGTAGTACAATTTATCAACAAGCTCGGTCAAAGCCAACCCATCTACAATGCTTTTAAAGCACTCCGTAGCAGTGATGGTTGGGCAACTTTAGAATTAGCCCAACAGCGTATTGTAGAAGCCGCCATTCGAGATGCAGAACTTTCTGGTGTTGGCTTAAAAGGAGAAGCAAGAGAGCGTTTCAACGCCATTCAGATGGAGTTAGCAGAACTTTCGACCAAATTCTCTAACCATGTACTTGATGCCACGAAAGCCTTCAGCTTAACCCTGACAACACAAGCAGAAATTGACGGTTTACCACCAAGTTTGGTGAGTTTAGCTGCCCAAGCGGCTCGTGCGGCAGGAGAAGAGAACGCCACACCAGAAAATGGCCCCTGGCGGATTACTTTAGACTACCCCAGCTACGGCCCTTTCATGCAGCACAGCACCCGTGGAGATTTGCGTGAAAAGCTCTACAAAGCTCATATCACTCGCGCTTCTAGTGGCGATTTAGATAACAACCCGTTAATTGTGCGTATTTTGGAGTTACGGCAAGAACTCGCAGATTTACTGGGCTTTAAGAGTTATGCCGAGTTGAGTCTTGCAAGTAAAATGGCTCCTAATGTTGAGGCAGTAGAAGCACTATTAGAAGAACTACGTCAGGCGAGTTATGATGCTGCTGTCAAAGACTTAAAAGAACTCCAGGCTTTCGCCGCATCATACGGAGCAGAATATCAGGATTTAAAACATTGGGATATCAGCTTTTGGGCAGAACGCCAACGAGAAGCAAAATTTGCTTTTACCGCTGAAGAATTACGTCCCTACTTTCCCCTTCCCCAAGTGTTAGATGGCTTATTTGGACTTGTGAAGCGGCTGTTCGGTGTCACCGTAACCCCTGCCGATGGTCAAGCCCCAGTCTGGCATGAAGATGTCCGTTATTTCCAAATCGCTGATGAAACAGGTTCTCCCATCGCCTATTTCTACTTAGATCCCTATAGTCGTCCAGCAGAAAAACGCGGTGGTGCTTGGATGGATGTGTGTATCAATCGGGCCAAAATCACTGAGAATGGTGAAACTGGCATCCGCTTACCTGTGACTTATTTGATATGTAATCAAACTCCGCCAGTAGATGGCAAGCCAAGTTTGATGACTTTCTATGAAGTAGAAACTTTGTTCCACGAGTTTGGTCATGGATTGCACCACATGCTCACCAAGGTTGACTATGCCGGAGCCGCAGGCATCAATAATGTGGAGTGGGATGCAGTAGAATTACCCAGTCAGTTTATGGAAAACTGGTGCTATGAGCGACCCACTTTGTTTGGTATGGCTAAACATTACGAAACTGGGGAAGCTTTACCGGAACATTATTATCAAAAGCTGCTAGCGGCGCGTAATTATATGAGTGGTACTGCCATGTTGCGGCAGATTCACTTTAGCTGTGTTGATTTAGAACTACACTACCGCTATCGTTCCGGTAGTGATGAAACTCCAGCAGATGTGCGTCATCGCATAGCCAAGACTACTATTGTTTTACCACCACTTCCAGAAGATTCAATGCTATGCGCTTTTGGACATATTTTTGAGGGTGGCTATGCAGCAGGTTACTACAGTTACAAGTGGGCTGAGGTATTGAGCGCTGACGCTTTTGCCGCTTTTGAAGAAGCTGGGCTAGAAGATGAAGAAGCGATAAAAGCTACAGGTGGGCGTTATCGGGATACGGTGCTGGCACTCGGTGGTGGCAAACATCCAATGGAGGTGTTTAAAACTTTCCGGGGTCGTGAACCGAGTACGATCGCATTGCTCAAGCACAATGGTTTAGTGAGTGCTGCTGTAAACTAAACCAAACTTCTGTAGAGAGGTTGCAATGCAATGTCTCTACAAAAAAATTTTTGCAAATAATCTTTAACTGGTCGCCGCGTTCCTCCCTCACCAACTTTTATGTATGGTGGGGGAGGAACGCCGCTCCGGTACTGAGTACCAGGAATTGTTTTTGACAATTTGGTGGTGAGTAATGAGCAAACACCATATTTTTTCGATTTTATACCCAGTCCCCAATCCCTAATCCCCAGTCCCTTTTACTATTTTGTTCAGTCTAAGGTGTTTCCGGGAAAATGGTTTCTCCTGCAACATCATCTAAGCGGATGCTGCCTAGCAAATTCCGCCACTGTGCTTGCAGTGCCGCATCTTGAGGATTGTTTTGACGTAGTTCCGCTAGTGTCGTCAGTGCCTCGTACCATATCCCCTTTTGGGCATAGACAGCATAGCGCTTTAGAGGTTCTGTGGTTTGTAGCTCTTGAACTATGGCTGGATTCAGTTCAATTCGTTGGATTACTCCTTCAACAAAAGTTGGCGGCGAATTCTTTTCTTTGTCACAGCTAATAGTAAAAAACCAGCGGTATTGTTTGTTTACTGCTAAAGCAGGAGCAGTGGTAGGTAGAGAAACGCGGATGACTCCTGCTTTATCCGGTAGAGCGATCGCCTTTTGGTAAATCTCGTTAGAGTCCTGATCTTGCAGCACAAATTCAGCTGTATATAGGGAATCTTTGGTATATGGCACATAGAAAAACCAACTTGGGCGTTCTACCGTTGTCTGTGCCCAGACATTGATCACTGAGTTAGCTTCTTCGGTAAAGGGCACTAAAGCAGTCAGGTCAGGTTTAGTAACTGGACATGCAGCCACTTCCCCGCGCTTCGCTCCACCACGAACGCGACCTCCAGGAGGGGGACCAGGTGGAATTGGAGGTTGATTATATGTGGCTTGAGCAATGGTCGTTTTAGCATCAGAGCGATTAGGGGTTGGTTTCCCCTGTACTGGAGTCAAGTTAACTAGTAAGCTTGTACAGCTAAAAGCGACTAATAAAAAGAGTTTTATAGGTTGTGAATTTGAATTCATAAAAACCTGACCTCATACGATTTTAGATTTTAGATTTTAGATTTTAGATTTTAGATTTTAGATTTTAGATTTTAAATTGGGCATTTAGTTATTCTCCCCCATTCCCCATTCCCCATTCCCCATTCCCCATTCCCCATTCCCTATTCCCCACTCCCCACCGGCACTTCTGTTTTTGAATGATAAATTGACATCAAGCCCACCATCGTGACCAGTGATAAAGCCGACGGTACAAACGGTACCCAAGCACCTACAATTAACAGACCAAAGCAAACTATATACAAAACGCTAGAGGTAACACCGACTGCCAAGACCAACCAGGGTAACGAAAGCTTGTGCCAAGCCAGGACTCCCCCCACCACAGACCAGCCCAAAATCCAGACTATCTCAATCCACAGTGACCAAGCCCGCAGCAACGGCCGCCCATCCTGGACTGCACTGAGAATCTGACTGATCATGTGAGCCTGTACCAACACTCCTGGCATTTGATCATCTAAGGGAGCGCCATAGGGTGTGGGCCAGGTGTCTGGAGAATCCCCCTTTGCCACGACACCAATTAGAACAATCCGGTCTTTGATCGCGCTGGCGTTAACCGAATTAGATAAAAATTGCGTTAGCTTCACTTGTTGGGCTATCTGTTTTGGAGAACGGTAGTTGAGTAAGATTTGACCGCCATTAGCATCTATATTTTGATAGCCACCAGTTCGAGACTTTAGATTAGGAAAAATAGTTTTACCCAACTGCAAATTCCCTTTAGGGGTGAACTTTGGTTGAATTCCGTCAGGGCGCAGATAGAGGGATGCTAGTTGTAAACTGAAGGAATAGGGAGCAGAACACAACGATGTCGCCTCCTGATTCATGAACAGCAGATGCCGACGGATCACTCCATCGCGATCGTGAATAAAGTCACTGAATCCCAAGTTTCCTGGAGGGATTTCTGGTGGCGGCTTAATACCTTTAATATTTCCTGTGCTATCACTCCCCTTACATACGCCAACCAAGTTCGGAGTTTTTTGAAGACGAGTAATTAAATCTGGGTCTTTCGCCTTAAAATCACGGTAGATATCCAAGCCGATCGCACGGGGTTGGTATTGATTCAGTTTTGCCAGGAGTTTATTGAGAGATTTTTCGGAAATGGAAGCTCCGATCAAATACTCGCCATTTTGTCTTTGAGTCGCCAAATCATCATCGTCAATTGTGATTATTAGCAGTCGCGGATCAAGTCCTTCCGCAGGGCGCGATCGCATCATCAGGTCAAAGGCTTGAATCTCTGGATTTTCCAGCCATCCCAGCAATCTCACCCCACAAACCAAGGCTGTAATCGCCAAGCTAGATAACAAACTTGTCTGAAATCTGCGTCTGCTAGACAAAGCTAAATTTGGTATATCTTCAGTTTTGGTAGACCTTAATTCATCCCAAGTGGGTGGTATCTGCGCTGGATTTTGGCAAATCATTGGTAGCCAAGTTGCACAGGGAAATCGATCCTCAAGTCCTTGCAAACGTTCCCGCGCTTGGCGTACCGCTTGATATAAAGACTCTCCACCAGAAAAGCCTTCGAGAAAATACTTTAAAAACTCCTTAGCAACTTGGTCTGGGACGGGTTCGCGCATGACGATTATCTGAGGAATTTGCAAATCAGCCAATTCTCGCGCCAATCCCAATCCATCACAGGAGTTAAATATAGCTAATTGCAAGCCGTTTTCAATAGCTTTTTTGAGAGCGTACTTTAACTCACCAATGGTAAGACTATCAGTTTTATTCAGGTAAATTCGTCCGCTTTCTCCATTCCTGTGACTAGAACTGTGCCCAGCAAAAAAAAGAATATCCCAGTTTTTTCCCCAGAGATGGTCAGTCAATTCTTTACGCTGTGGTTCTACCAGAAAGGTAACCTCTGCGTTAGGACACTGTTGCAGTAAAGCTTGATCGGCTTGGGTGTCAATCCCCTGACTATTGCCCACAATTGCCAAAATGTTGACTAATTGGTTTAAAGTGCGTGGCTTGTGAATGCGATCGTAGGATGGTGAAGAAAGGGCAATTTCAGCCTTGGGATAGCGTTCTAACAAGTCCCACAGATGCCAGGGTAATAGCTGCAATTGGCTATTTTCTGTTTGCAAAATCACCCGCACTTCATCCGTGGACGACAATCTTTCTAACCACTTTTCCCTTAAAGGGCGAAACTCTTCTGCTCGCAGCCAGATATTAAAGCGTGCCCGTAAAATATGGGAAGTGTTTTCGCAGTCTTGAATCATCGATACATTCGTCACCTGCATTTGGTCAGCATGGAGGCGATAACGATTGCCTATCTGCCGATAACTAGACTGCCAATGACTATAGTAGAGCGGCATTTCCGGGAATGAAGGTAGCCTCCCCGTGATTTCTGTTGCAGCCCGCTCGTGTTCTTCACCAATTTGAAGGGTGACAGCAAACCCCTGCTCAAAACTACCCTCTCCGAATTTCATCACCACTAACTTACCCATGACCGTCACTATCTCCCTGTGCAAAACCATCCCCTGTTCTAATGTCTCATAACAAGCTCCACAAGCATTTACAGACTTTTTTAAAATCCCCAAATGCGGGCTTGAATTTTTAATCTTTAATTTTTAATTAACCAATTACCACTTAATAAAATACTGACAAAGAGGGAAGATAGCTACATATTTCAAATTCGGAAATGTTCGGTAATGCTGGTATTATCCAAGGCTACTTTAACGCTAAATTGCTCTGTGGGTTCGCCACGAAACTGTAACTGAATATAATTGTCTGATCTTCTAGATTGAGCATCTAGAAATACTGCTCCCGAACTATCTAGTACAGTGAGATGAACTCCTGGTGGCAAGTAGATTTGATTCCCAGTGGCGTGTAATTGCAGATGAATACTGGTTTGTTGATCCTTTTCGGGGCTGATTTCTACAATCAACATGACTGGTTGGTTGAGAATTTGGATACCCAAATCAATCAGTTTTGCCCGTTTAGTAATAGATTCTGGTCGGTTGAGGGCATTTAGTTCCAAAGTTTCAGTACTGCGAAAGGCATAATTTGGTCTGAGTTCTGGCACATTCCACAGGGATTCAATTGTCTGCCAGCCAGTATCAAATATCCCAGCAAACCACTGACTCAAATTCACTAACGAGGTGAGTGGGGATTGGCGCAGTTGCCACAGGTGGTCAATAAATGCTTCCAATGGTTGCAGTTGACTTAAAGGCAGTGTTTCAGTTGCCACACTAGGGATAAAACCAAGCAGCTTCGCTTCTTCAAGCGATTCATCAAATTGAACTACTAAATAACCCACCCGTTCTTCCCAAGTTTCTGGAGGAATGGAACATATCCGTTGATGCAGATGGACAGGGCGACACTCTAGACGACCAATTGAGGGAATCTCTAAATCAGCTACATTTCCACAAAGGCGCATGATGGGGTTCCAACTGTCACTAGCTTGAAGATTAGTAGGAATATCCATCATTTGCAAGTAGTCATTCACCACCCATACAGCCAGAGTATTCAGCTTGACTTGCTCTGCTTTTTCAGAATTGGGCTGCTGGTTAGCGAATTGCTGGGCAGTAATACGAGCCGTTTGGGTAATGGGTAATATTAAAGCGAAATCATCTAGCCGATAGGTGGAGTTATTCATAAGTCAATCCCTAGTCATCAATGCTGCTATGTAGATATCACCTGCATTCACTAAATTTATGCCATAAAACAGAGAATGATTATTAGAAAATTGGGCATGGGGCATGGGGCATGGGGCATGGGGCATGAGTCTTTAATACTCGTTAACAAGTCTTTGAATTCCACTCCCCTGCCTCCTCCAATGCCCAATGCCCAATGCCCAATGCCCAATGCCCCATTCACAAATCACAACCAATTGCCAATCAATACATAGGCAGACCAAAAGCTTGGCGCTCTGTAGTTGGGATGTTTCAGCAGTTGTAGCTGGGCACGGTGGACTGCTTCGGCTTTGGTAATTTTTCCACTCTTAAGTTCTCGATAGAACGCACTCACAAACATCGCTGTTGATTCATCATCAATTTGCCATAGGGAAGCTATGGTACTACGTGCCCCTGCTCGTACAGCTGCTCCTGCTAGACCGAGTGCTGCACGGCTGTCTCCTGATGCTGTCTGACAAGCACTCAAAACTAATAGTTCTACGATGCTTTTACCCTGACTGCGGAAGAGAGTATCAAAATCCTTGACATTGATCTGACCATCAAAATCTAAAATGAAAGTGTCTTCAAGGCGGGAACTAAACTGACCGTGGGTTGCTAAATGCACTATGTTGAATGAAGTTGCACTAATTTCACTCTCTAAATTCTTTTTCTTAAATTCCCCATCTACTAAGCTAGTTGTCGAAACTCCAGCTTTGGTAATGCCATCAAATTCAGATTTAATCGCAAGCAATGGTGCAAATTTGGGAAATCCTGGCGGTGGCTGAGTCAGTCCTGCGGTTAGCGCTCTGAGCTGCTGTTGCACTAGCGGTTTTGGATCGAGGAGTTGCAAACCCACGCTCAGAGCGATCGCATATTTCTCTACCAAGTATTGTTTACCATCGTAGAGAGCTGCCATTGGTAAGTTGCGTAATGGCCCATCCAAAACGAATACTAAAGTATCGACGCCACTTTTTTGCAATTCTGACTCAATAGGTTTAAGCAGCCAGTTGTAAACTTCTTGCGATTGCTTTTGAACGTTCTTGGTAGCGGTGGGATTGACAAGATTTTTTCGCAGTTCTACTAAGAGTTTTTCTACTTCTGCTTGGGAAATCTTGGTAGTGTAGCTTTGCAGGCGTTGTTTGGGAATTTTGACAATTACCTGGAGTTCGTCAGGAAGAATAATCGGATAAAGGATGGCGGCTGTGGAATTATCTTGGTCTACCACTTTATCTAGGGCTACTTTCTTACCTTGCAGACAAGCTTCCCGGAAAAAGTCGTCTAATTCTGCTAGTTGGAGTGCTTCAATCCGCTCGCGTGCTTTCTCCAATATTTTTTCATCTGATAATTTACCTTTTTGAGATTTCAGCAGTAACTCTACTGACTGGCGGTATACGGGTTCTACGCTATCCCGGAAGTTGAATTGCACATCCTGGTTTACTACATCTTTATTCACTACTAAATCTTTGCGGAGAGACTGGAGAGTATCCACAGCAGAATCATAAGCCGCGATCGCACCATTAATATCTTTTTGTGCCCAGAGCAATCTACCTAACTGCCACTCCAAGCTATAGGTAATTTCTAGGGCATTGCTGCTCTGTGCTAAAGCTAATCCTTGCCTGGTCAGCTTTTGCGCCTCTGACCACTGTCTGGTTTCTTCATACAAGCCGCCTAAACTCTTCAGGGCATAGGCTTCTGCCCGCTTATCTCCTAAGCTGTGGGATTGCTGGATGGCTTTGGCGAGTAATACTGCTGAGTCTTTTGTGCTGAATCCTGAGTAATAACTATGACTCGATGCTTGCAATACACCACTATTGACTTTTGATAGACTCTGTGAGTAATTAACCTGAGCGTAAATACTAGCGCGGCTGAGGGGAAGTTGGTCGAGTTTGGATTCAATCGACGGTAAGAGAGTTTGAACTTTTGCCCATTGTTGATCTTCAATGAGTAGTCCCAGGTGATTCAGTTGCGCTTGGACTTTTGTTAGGGGTGAGGGAGATGCTTCAACTGTTTGTTCATAATAGGCGATCGCCTGTTGACTTTTCTGTTGTTGGCGGGCATGATTCCCCAAGCTGAATAGACTTGCCCCAATATCAGCGCTTGATTGCAGGTTTCGAGCAATTGTCAGACTTTCTTCTAGCGTCTGACGTGATTTGTCAAAATCGCCCAATACCAAAAGGGCATCACCGAGCGATCGCAAACCTACTGTCTTTTCTATAGAATCTGGTTGAGATTTTAACGTCTGACTTACCTGATCGAGTGTTTTGACAGCCCGTGGGTAAAATCCTTGGGTGCGCCATGCTTGTGCTTGATTGATTTGCGATCGCACTACGCCACTTTTATTATCTGTTTGTTTGTAAATTTGTTCCGTCTGCTGCCAAGTCGCTAAAGCCGCCTCAGCCTGTCCCATTAACAGTTGTAAACGACCTTGAATATCTAGTGATTGGGCAAATATTTGCAGATTTTGGTTTTTATCCTGTCCTTTGAGCAAATTTAAGCTCTCTGTAATTGCCTGCTGCGCTTGACTCCATGCGCCGAGCTGCTGATAAGCCAGAGAAAGATTACTCAGTGTCGCTGCCAGTGCGAGGTTCTCCCCTCGCTGCTGATATACCTGGACAGCCTGTTGCAACAATTCTACAGCTTTGGCAAAGTTGCCAGCACTGTATAAAACTTTGCCCTGTTGTAGTAGTGAGGCGGGGTCAGCAGATACAACCAGCGATGTCAGACTGTTTATTGGCGGTTGGGATGAGGAATTGATTGAAACAGGAACTTTTGCTAGTACAGGTGAACCGACAATGCATAGCAAAGCAATCAGGAAGTACAAAGGTAAACGTAAAAAGTTAGCGTCACCCGTAAGGATCTTTTTGGTTTCTAAAACGAGTGACTGGCAAACCCCAAAGATGTAACGAAGGGAAAATATGCGACGCCCTGGCTCCTTTTGCCTTTTAACTTTTACAGAATTCGCGCCAAAAATCCTAGTTTTTTTTAGGCATAAGCATGACAAGAGGTAGGTGACATACTCACCGAGAAAGAAGGGTCGGTGATTCTGGAGTAATGAGTAATAAGTAATAAGTAAATACCCATTACTCATTACTCATTACTCATTACTCATTTAAAGTCCTGTCACCGATGATAAAAAGCCGTCCTCAAAAGACGGGGCTTCAGACCCAAGTTTTTGGTGATAACCAGGAGGGCACAGTATGAACTGTAGGTGCTTGGGCTACCAGAGTAATGTTACCATTCCCATCCCTCACCTATCTCTGAGTTTCTACAATCTTATTTATCAGGAGAGGCAGAGGGCAGGAGGTAGGAGGGAATATTGACTCCAGCGCTGAGAGCAATTGACCGTACAGAACTTGGGTCTAAAACCCCACAGTCTACACGGGGCATACAATTGGGAGCTAGTCCGGTGAACGGGAACGCCTGCATAAAGGAACTGGCGTGCGGGGTCTGAATCCCTGCCTCCTGCCTCCTGCCTCCTTCACAATAATCCCTCCAATTCTGCGAATTTACGCAAACGCGGTAGACATTGGCGCTGATAAAAACTGCTTAATGTCGGAATTGACATTCCAAATTCCTCAGATAATTCTCTCCAGCTAACTTCCGGGGGTAAGCGCTTGAGAATTAACACCTGACAATTCACCTCTGGACGCCCTTTAATGTAAGTACCACGCAATTCTCCATCAGAATCCGTCTTTGCCCATATCTCCAAGTCTTCTAGAATTGGAGGTGCTTGGGGATTAGCTGGAAGATTATCTACAGGGTCAATGATTTCACTTGTTCCACCCGATGTAGACTGACGAATTCTCAGAGGGACAGTAGTGGCTTGTTCCCGGTTCTGGTTCAGATAAAAGTCTTGTAGTCTCCTTTTTAGGTAAGCATTCAGCCAGGTGATGACAGTACCATAAGTGGGATCATATATCTGACCTGTCAAACCTTCACAAACATTGCGACAGAAATACAACCAAGTTTGTTGTAGTGCGTCTTGATAGTAGGGAGTACTTTCCCTCCAGAGTCTATTTGCTGTCAAGCGAATAATTTGCGTGAGCAGCTTCTGACGCTGAGGGCTTCCAGGTTGGTGTCCACAGGCTTCTGTAACTAAGCAGCGTAGCTGTTCATCGAATTGAACCATGACAATCTTGGCGAAGAAAGCAAGAATATCTTAGTATTGCGTATAACAACGCCCGAAAAAATTACCTTTCGTCAAGATGTTGGGGATTGGGGATTAGGTACTGGGGACTGGGGACTGGGGACTGGGAGATTTGAGTCTTTGAGGTGGATGAATGAGTATCTGAGGTGGATGAATCCAGTTCAAAGGTGGATGAATGAGTATTTAAGGTGGATGAATCCAGTTCAAAGGTGGATGAATGAGTATCTGAGGTGGATGAATGAGTATCTGAGGTGGATGACTGAGGATCTAATTCTCTTTGTCTCCCAATCCCCAATCCCCAATCCCCAATCCCTAATCCCCAATCCCCAATCCCCAATCCCTAATCCCCAATCCCCAATCCCCTCAATACAATCCCAGCCAGGACAAGAAATTTTCCCACCAAGAATATCTCAGATTACCTACACTCAACTTCATTTTGTTGCGAATATCTTGGATTTTCCAGTTGGTTAGTTTAGCTAGAGTTTGCGCCTCTTGTTCAAAACGCTTGGGTAAAGACTGCTTATATTCTCTACCCGCCTGACATTTGAGTTCCCCTTGGAACGGATGTTGTAAAACATAACGCCCTTGGAAAGATTCACTGTTGGCAGTTTGTTGAAATATCAAGTCTTCAGGGAATTTGTCACGGGTATAGCGGACATGCAAGCGAGAAATGAAGACGTTGCTTCTAGGAAACGGACGACGAAAGTTAGGGGATACTGGCACATTACTTGCAGAATTATCATCTAGCCAAAATACACCCGCTTGCTTGAGTTCCTCTGGGGTCAGGGGTTCAGCAGAACAGGGATCGCAACTACCCATATCCCAAGCGTATTCTAAAAAACCAACCTTCCTGTCTTCTTTGGTGTAGATGGTTTGAAACATAGATTTGTAAAATTCACCAAATTCATCTTTGACAAATATGGGAATATTTGCGTCGGAGGGAATTTTTACCGTCCGGTAGTTAGTGATTTCTGCCTGTCCTTGGGGCGAGAGAATGTAGACAATTAAATCTTGCTCTGTCGTAGCATTGATCATGCCCAAACGAATTGGCAGCATGAATTTAGGTGACTGGTAAGAAATTTGTAGCGGACGGAGGAACTGATAGCCAGATTGCTCGAATTTATCCAAGTTGACTTTAGCAACAAAGAATTTCATTGAGGAGCGAATGTAAGGCTGAAGTAACTGTTTCGCACCTCTGGGGATTTTGTAGCCATTGCGTTTGAGCCAAGTTTCTAGTCCACCAGATTCTTTAGCGCTGAGGATCAAAATGTCGTATTCGCCGACGTTGAAACGTGCTTCGACTGTCACACCTAAACTATCATCACTGCTTCTTTTACGCGCTGACTGATTGCTTGCTGCTGGCGCTGGTGCTGCTGATAACTCTCTTTCATAAACTGGGGCACAGGGATCTGGGTCAAAATATTCAACTAATCGCGGCGCACTAAAAGCATCTAGGCGTTCGATAATCTTGGGTTCAGTGACGCGAACTTGTTCTTTTTGCAGCACCGTTGGTACTGGTACTACCATTGCAAAATCTTTGACTTCGCCTTGAAAGTCGTTTGCCATTGTTAGGACAGTGCGATCGCCATCTCGCGCGATCACAACCTGAGAAGCTTTGTTATACAGTTTTGTATCTGCTTTGGCTACATAAAATCCACAAAATGCCCAAGCTGCGGGTGCAAAGCACAAAACAGCTACAATTGCCAACAATAATGGTGTTAAAAGTCGAAAAATTTTCATTTTATACCTCTATCTTTTTTAGTGCTAGAGACTAGAGACGCGATGAATCGCGTCTGTACAAGAGTTAGGAGTGCTGAGTTAGAAGTTCTTCTCTTGTTCCCTCATCTTTCTCTTGCCAAGCAAACCTTGGGGCTAACCAGAGAACATCTAGCAGGATGGTCAATGGTGCTAGGGCAAACAATGCCCAGAAAACTGCTGTGGAAACAAAGAAATAATTTCGCAGGATAAAAGTTAAGCCGGCGATACAGATTGCCCAAACTACACGCCCAATTGGGGAATTGGGAATCGATCGCGGATCTGTAATCATAAATAGAGCAAACAGCAGCAAAGACCCGCTCATCAATCGGTGCCAGTAAACATCCCAAGTCCAACCCAGCCAGAGATTGCGAATGGCTTCCAGCAAAGAGTAGGAACCCAAAAAAGCTGCTGTGGTGTCCCAGCGACCAACGTGCTGCAAAATCATGCCGCCAGTGCCGACAAATAATAGCCCATACCACCACTCTTCACCCCATTGTCCCGGCGAAACCCAAGCATCAGGGGTGAGAATCAAGGCAGATATGATGCCAAAATTGGCGGGATTGAAGAAATGCTTATCGCCGACTTGGAAGATAAATTTGCTAGCGATCGCAAGTGCTGCCGCTATTGCCATTGTCGTCCAGTGATCAGCCCGCAACAGTAAACTGAGTCCCAGTGAGGTAATTAAAGCACTGCGAAGATTCGGTATTTGTTTTTTGTCATTAGTCATTTGTCCTTTGTCATTTGCTAATGACCAATGACCAATGACTAATGACAATATCCATTGAGTTGCAAGACAAGTTGCGATCGCTACCCCAATTAACTCTGGTCGCAGCGTCCAATCTCGTGTACCGATTCCCAAGACTAGGAATAAGCCCAGAAATAAAATCTGATAATCTCGTATATCTTTTAGCAACATTAACCCTTAATTCAGGGATTACCCGTAGATTTTTCATCAATCTAGACGAGTAATAGCTCAAATAGTATTGCTGTTACAAATTTTGTTACAAAGTAGATAAACGCAAAATGCAACTAGCTCCCCTGTTCCCAATTTTCTACCGCATTCTCCAGCCGAGTTTTCCCAACTGCCTTTGGGGTGGAAATCCTCATACGAAAGCGATCGCACTTACGTTCGACGATGGGCCACATCCGCAATACACACCCGAAGTCTTGGCGGTGTTAGATCGTTACAATATTACAGCGAGTTTTTTTTGGTTGGGTGTTTGCGTCAACCGTTCACCAGGTATTGCTAAAGCCGTTAGCGATCGCGGACACTGGATCGGATTGCATGGCTACGATCATCGCTCTTTTCCCATGCTTTCCCCAAATGACCTAAAGGACAGTTTAGAAAAAACCCAAGCTGCTATCTACAATGCCTGCAACCTGCAACCTGAACAAGTGCGGGATGTCCGCCCCCCCAATGGTTTATTTACACCTGCGACTTTAAAATTATTCTTTGAGTGGAATTACCGTTCAGTGATGTGGAGCGTTGTACCAGAAGATTGGGTACGACCAGGTGTCAGCACCGTAGTACAGCGAATTATGCAGCAGGTGAAAAATGGTTCAATGATTGTCTTGCATGATGGTGCTTGCGGTGGACAAGATGTTGCTGCGACAATTCAAATTCTCATTCCGCAACTGCTACAACAAGGTTATGAGTTTGTGACTGTTGATACTCTATGGCAGCAAGTCAAGGCTAACTAAAGTACTATAGGAATCCGCTTTGATTTCTAGGCAACAGGCAACAGGCAACAGTCAAGAAGGCTTCTTAGTTGTACTGAGTTTTTTCAGAAATCAAATATGAGTCCTATAGCCTATCAAGTTAATAAAAATGTGGTGCTAGCGTGTTTAGTACTCAAAGTTAGCGATCGCTTATCTACACATTTTGCATAATTTGGCAAATGTTATCTGCGATTACGACATTGTAATGGGTAGCGCTTACCCCGCCATGTCGTCCAACCATCTGCGATTTTAGTACGACTGTTGTATTTGAGATACCAGTTATCTTGTTCTGCACCTAAATAACGAATACCTAAATCTTGTCTTTGGGTGCTGGAAAAACGTTTTCCTAGAGGAACCCAGGCACTACCATTATCACTAAACCGCCCGATGAGACGGACACCAGAAGTAGTAGAACAAACATCACCACTACAACTAGTTTGTGGGTCATCGACTACTTTCCACTGCATTTGAGCTGGTCTACCGTCAATATTACAATCCCAGAGACCAAAGAACCACTCACCAGCAATCTGACTAGCTTTAGCATGGCTAGATGCCAATACCAAACTTGCAGGAACAATCGCTAAACCCAAAAGCCATTTTGTGATGTTTTTCATAATGCTTCACCAATACCTTAAGCTAATCTGTACTTTCTATTCACTTATAGGTATCAGCATCGCTGTTTATGCAGCTATTAAAGTATCAAGTTTGGCATAAGAATTTTCATCCATTTTCTAGCCGGGAGTATCAGCCTGTGGTGGCTGATATCCCAGTGGCTTATGCTAATTCTTAAAGTTGATGTGTGGCTAGAAAAGCTTCGACTTCAGCAGCAGTAGGTTGAGAAGCGATCGCACCTGCTTTAATGGTAGTCAGCGCTCCAACAGCACTGGCATAAGTAACAATGCGTTTTGCTGTTTCTGCATCCTGCAAGCCGTGGATGCCATTCTGACTCAACTGATGGATAAATCCTGCCAAAAAACTATCCCCTGCACCAGTTGTATCAACTACAGGAATGGAAAACGAGGGTAATTTGCCTTCGTTTTCACCTAAACAGTAAGTGCAACCGTTTTCTCCATCTGTTACTAGTACCCCTTCAATTGAAGCCAGACGGTAAGTGATGGCTCCGGGATCTGCGGTTTCAAATAGCCATTCAGCTTCTTCTTTGGAGAGTTTGAGAAAATCGACTCGGTTAAATAATTCTGGAATTTTTTGATGGGCAATGTTTGGCTCTTTCCAAAATACAGGACGCCAGTTGACATCCAGCACAATCTTCAAGTCGTAATGTTCTGCTAATTCTAGAGCGCGGTGAATTGCCTTTTCACTTTCAGGATAGGCTAATTCCAAAGTACCCAAAACCAGAAAATCTGCTTCTTGAAACAGCGAATCTGACAATTGTTTAGCTTGCAGGCGAGTATCGGCAAATTCTGCGGTGTCATACTGACCAAATCCGGCGAAAGTGCGATCGCCAGCCAGATCCCGTGTAACATAAACTTGCCGCGTTGGTGCTGTGGGATGGCGTTGTATCCCCGTCGTCTCTACACCTACATCTTGTAATAGCTTGACCAGTGCATTCCCTGGTTCATCTTCACCAACGGCTCCGATAAATCCTGCTGGCGTCCCCAGCTTGACTAAAGCACAGGCTACATTAGCTGGTGCCCCTCCTGGATAGGGAGTCCAGGATTTCACTTCTTCCAGCTTTAGCCCTAATTGATCGGCTAAACAATCAAACAAAATTTCACCAAGGCACAAAACACGGGGATTGCTCATCTCATTTTCAATTTTAGATTTCGATTTGGGATTAGGAATTTACAGTATAAAATCTACAATAGTTTTTGCTAATCTGTCGCCAGTCCTTCATAGAATTAAATAGCAATTTTTATTACTCTAATAGCATGTATATGCTTCTAATTCTCGCTTCTTTGAGCTAAGTGCTGAGACAATATTCTTGCGAAGATAAGCTATATTTATTACTTTAAGAATTGCGTAGGTTATATTTATGTCAACTTGAAATCCAAAGAAAATATTGACAATCGTATTACTGCTAACACTTGAAACCCCTACCAACAAAAGAATCTTCTAGAATTAGAAAGAGCGATTAAGTACATATACCAAGGGAGGATAGAAATAGTCATGGCTGGTGGCAAGTCTGAGACCCCCGTTAGTCTGTCAGACAGAGAACTGCAAATTATCGACTTAGTAGCCGCTGGCTTAACTAACCAAGAGATTGCAGGAAAACTGGAGATTAGCAAGCGTACAGTTGATAACCATATCAGTAATATTCTCACCAAGACCGAGACAGAAAATCGAGTAGCCCTTGTCCGCTGGGCTTTACAGTGGGGCAAAGTCTGTTTGAATGATGTCAATTGCTGTACTCTACCTAACCAGATCGAATAAACAATTTACTAGTAGCAACGTAATTGCTTTGGTCTGGTATGATGCAAGCCAATTTTGAGTTTTACTGATTTTTCCCCTCTCACGACTAAGTTTTCAGTGTGAACACTCTACCAAAAGTTCCGAGTCCTTCACTCAGGCGGAGTTTATGTTAGTGGAGCCAGCTGACCCTCGGACTCGGAAACTATAAAGACCAGATATTCAGCAGAACAGATTGTAGGACTGGGGACTGGGGACTGGGGACTGGGAACTTGGGAGAACCATCTACAATAATTCCCAATTCCCAATGCCCAATGCCCCATGCCCAAACAAAAAATCATCTAGAAAAATTAGCAACAATTCAGTGATGCAAGCGTTACATTTGAAAGAAATCTATGTTGCCCCATCGGCTTTGGGAGTAGTGTTCCAATGAATACTTCCGCTTATTTTCAGGGTAGCTCGTCTCCCTTTGAATTTTTTAACTTTGATTTTACGATACCTGTATCTGAGAAAGTTTCGAGTATTGAAGACCAATTTTCAGACTGTCCGCAACCCACACAAGATACCGACTTACTCAGACAGCTATCGTTTATTCCAGGGTTGAAGGAAATTTTGATGCTGCGGCAGGTTCACGCCTTAGAACACGCAACTGTTTGGGTTCTTAGCGAATCAAAAAGTGCCTATCCTGCCAGAGCAGAATCCACTAAGGTTCAACTAGATAATGAACTATTAGGTGGTTTGTCTACTGAGCAGGGATTTTACCTCTATGGTGAGGTAAATATTAGTGATTTGCGGCGTGCGGTCACACTTGCTCGATATCGCATCACCACTGGAGAATGGGATTTGGCTGTACATCCCCGTTGTGGCACAAATTTATCAGTAGCAATGCTCTTAACGGCTGGACTAGCTGTGGGTGTGCATCTGTTGCTACCATTTCGCCCAATTGAGCAACTTATAGGTTTGGGGTTAGCAGCAACGACAGCCGCAGAACTCGCACCTGATTTAGGTTCTATGGCACAGCGTTACCTAACAACTGCTATTCCTTTTAACCTAGCAATTGAAAATATTACTCGTACACGGGATGTTTGGGGGCGTGAGGCACATTTTGTTAAAGTAGGCTGGCAAGAGTAATCTTATGGAATCAAAACCACGTACCTTCAAAGAAACCGCTAAAGAAACAACTCTACTGTTTTCAGGGGGCGCTGGCGCTGGACTAATCATCTTTGCCCTGTTCGGCGGCTTATGGCACGTCACTCACTTTTGGTGGGTGATGGCAGTAACTACAATGTTCTGCGGTTTATTAGCCGTAGTGTTCCGTCAAAACTTCCAGAAGATGTTAGATGCTTTGATGGATAATGCTCCCTGGATGTAGGAACACAAGGTTAAATATTTCCTTAAAAATTATGAGAAAACTTTACTTCTTACTTCCCGGTACAGATGACAAATTTGCCTGTGGTGGTCTTTGGGCTGAGTTAAAAGCACTTAATCTGGCTCAGAATTTCTGTAGTGCTGATGTTGTAACTTACCGTCAACGAGAAAAAGGTAAGCTTTTCATTGATGATTTACTAAAAGAGAAAAATTTAAATGATGTAATTTTTGTCATTAGTTGGGGATTTGATATAGCTCAACTCGTGGCTAAACTTAAGCAATACAATGTCGTTTACCACGCACATAGTGCAGGTTATCCATTTCGGCTACCTGCGAGTATTCCGATCATGACTGTTAGCCGCTATACAATGGGATATTGGGGAGAAAAATCACCCAATTCTCTAATTTATTATTTGCCAAATCAAATTTCTGATGAGTTTCAAAATTTAGGTCTGGAACGGGATATTGATGTTTTAGTTCAGGCTCGGAAGTCTTCTGAATATTTAATTAAAGAATTGATTCCAGCGTTGCAAAAACGTTGTAAAGTATTGGTTGTTGATTCATACATTGATGATTTACCTGGGCTATTTAACCGAGCTAAGGTTTATCTTTATGATTCCGCTGAGTACTGGGCACAACAGCGTGTTAGTGAAGGATTTGGTCTACAACCAATGGAAGCTCTTGCCTGTGGCTGTCAAGTATTTTCTAGTGTCAATGGTGGACTAGCTGATTACTTAGATCCTGGATTTAATTGCTATAAAATTGCTGGATATTCTCAAGAATATGATGTTCAACGTATTATGAAAGTGATTGAATCTTCAGTAGCATTTAGTTTGTCTGAAGAGTTTTTAGTTGAGCATCGAACTGAAAATATTATTAAGCGGTTCCAAGTTATTGTGGATGAGTTGAATGAGTTTTTTGATCACAAAATCCAGCAGCCATCTAATATTAAGAGTTTGACGAAAACACGCGTGGCAAAATTACTCGCCCAGAAGATATACGGGAAACTGAGGAAGAAATATTTTAAGTAATAGAAACGTATATGCGTAGCGACTTGCCACAGGCGATCGCAGAAGTGCTGAGAACACAGAGATTAAGAGAGGAAGTTAGATGAATCGGCGGTTATTAGTTACTGGTGGTGCGGGGTTTATTGGGGCGAATTTTGTCCATCATTGGTGTCAAGTTTATCCAGACGATCGCGTGGTGGTGTTGGATGCTCTTACCTACGCTGGGAATCGTCTGAATTTGGCGCTGGTTGAGGATAGAGAGAATTTTCGGTTTGTTCAGGGGGATATTTGCGATCGCACCATCTTAGACGAGCTATTATCAACGGAAAATATTGATACCATTGCCCATTTTGCCGCTGAATCTCATGTCGATCGTTCAATTCTTGGGCCAGCTGCTTTTGTGCAAACTAATGTAGTCGGAACTTTCACCCTACTAGAAGCTTTTCGGCAACATTGGGAGACAAAAGCACAGCCATCTGATTATCGTTTCCTACACGTTTCTACTGATGAAGTGTACGGTAGTTTGGGCGCAGATGACCCAGCTTTTTGTGAAACTACACCCTACGCTCCCAATAGTCCCTATTCAGCTTCAAAAGCGGGTAGTGACCATTTAGTGCGTGCTTATTATCATACTTATCAACTTCCAACCATTATCACAAATTGCTCTAATAATTACGGCCCTTATCAGTTTCCCGAAAAGCTAATTCCCCTGATGTGCATCAACACTTTGATCGGGAAACCATTACCTGTTTATGGCGATGGTAAAAATGTGCGGGATTGGCTTTATGTGGGCGATCATTGTCTGGCTCTGGATGTGGTGATTAATCATGGTGAACCAGGAGAAACATACAATATTGGTGGCAATAATGAGGTGGAAAATATCAACCTCGTCCAACTGTTATGTCAGATGATGGATGAATTAGCATCTGATTTACCAATATATCCAGCCAAGCAGTTAATTACTTTTGTCAAAGATAGACAAGGACATGATCGGAGATATGCAATTAATGCAAACAAAATTAAAACTCAGCTTGGTTGGACGCCTTCTGTAACGATTGCTGAGGGTTTACGTTTAACTGTTGAATGGTATCTCAACCATCGTGATTGGTGGGAACCTCTGCTATCTGCGGAATATCAAGCTTACTATCGCAAAAATTATCTGTAGAATTACCTAAGATGGGGCTAACTTTCACCAGTAATGCTCTGAAATTCTTATAGGGAACTAATTTGTCATAATGTAAGCGACCAAGAATTATGCCTGGATGTCTATTTTGATTTTGAGCAAATTCTTCAATCGTTTCACAAGAAAAGGCTTTTTTACTGCTGATAATAAATTCATTTAATGTCTGAGAATTTATTAACCAGTCAGCGGCTTTTGCATTAGCTTCTTTTTCTTCCTCATTCTCTTCTAACGCATCCAAGTTGTCTAAATAAGCTCCTTGATGCCCTAAAACGATATGTGCTAACTCATGCATGAGGGTGAACCAGAATGAATCTATCCGGTCATATCTCAATGTCAACGCGATAACGGGATTGCTGTTTAAATATAAAGCTGCACCATCCAAGTAGGTTTTGCTTAAATGCGGCACAATTAGAAAATGTACACCTAAATCTGCTAGCAATCTAGGAATCCGCACGATACTTTCTACTTGTTTAGCACAAGCAAGAATTTCAGGGATAGCAATCTCTATTTTTTCGCGTTCAAAACTAGCAACGGTTTGTTGTCTTGCTAGGTTCTCAACCCGTTTTACCCAAGTTATGCGAGAAGTTTCCTCTGGCTCTCGATGCTCGGAACAACGGAAATTAACGGCTAACTGGAGTGTTTCATCTAAGGAAGATATGCCGAAAAAATTACAGATTTGTCGTTCTAAGTCATCAATCGAATCTGTTGCTTGAATCCACTTATTTTTGATTAGTTCAGAGATGGGGGCAATTGTATACAATCGGCTTTTACGAGCTATATCTTGCTCCTTTTTTTCTTTTCCTACTAGATGAAGTTGATACTTTACTTCAAGATTTGTCCAAAACTCTGGAGAAGTACCCAAGGCTTGGGAGAGTTCGATAGCTATTTCAGGTATAATTTGCTTGCTTCCCAGAATAATTTCATCGATACTTTGAACTGGACACCCCATAATTTCTGCTAAATCTTTCTGTGTCCAGCCACGGGCTTCTAATTCTCGACTTAAAATTTTTCCTGGTGTTGGTACTTTTGCTGGTGCTAGCTTCTGGCTCATATTGCTGTTTCCCCTTCTGCCTTGGTTAGTGGTAGTCGGGGTGAGACAATATCCCAGCGCCTTCATAATTGAATTGACGTTTTCAAGGCGCGGGTTGCCATTGCTGGATAAAGCTTTTTGCAATCCCCGGCGTGTCATGCCTGTTTGCTCGGCTATCTCACTAATTCCTCGTACACGAGCAACAACACGCAAAGATGCCAATAACGCACCAGAATCGTTGTCTTCTGCATATTCCTGAAATATCTCGGTCAAATAATCATCGATTTCTTCCGGGTGCTTGCGGAAGTACTCTTCTTCAAATTCATCAAGTGTTCTAAAATTTCTCATGGCTTAGGTACTTCTTCCAGTAAGCTTTTGCGTCTTCGATGTCCTGATTCTGTGTGCTTTTGTCGCCTCCACACAGTACGACAACAATATTTTCAGCATCTTCACCGAAATAGACGCGATAACCAGAACCAAAGAACATTCGCAACTCGCTTAAACCATCTCCTATCGGCGCAACATCGCCGTAATTACCTTGTTCAAGGCGGCGTAGGCGTTGCAGTATGCGTCGTTTTCCTTGTTGGTCGCGTAAATTATCCATCCACTCTGCAAACGGCTCGTAACCATCTTGATTGGCATAGATGATAATCTGTTTTGGTTGTGCTTCTTTGGTCACTTTCAATCTCTACTATAATATTTATAACATATGCGAACAATAATTCGCACTAATTTTCTAGAGAACCCCAAAATTGGAATCTTCAACTGCTTTCAAAAAATTATTAGGCTCCCACAGTTTCTCTAGATAATGACTATCCTTGAATAGTAAGGGAATCAGAGTAAATTGCCAGCAGGTGTCAAATGCTGCAACCAGAACAGATATTACAAGACCGTTATCAAATTCAACGCCAACTCGGTAACAATGGAATTCGTCAAACTTGGCTAGCATTGGATTTACAAGCCTCTGATGGCGATAATTCCACTGTTGTAGTCAAACTTTTGGCCTTTGGCGGTACTGTGCAGTGGGATGATTTGAAACTTTTTGAGAGGGAAGCACAAATTCTCAAACAGCTAAATCATCCCCGAATTCCCCGGTATATTGATTATTTTTGTATCGACGATCGCACACTATGGTTTGCCCTAATACAAGAATATATCCCTGGTGAATCACTCAAGGATAAACTTGCTGTTGGCAAAAGGTTTACTGAAAAGCGAGCGAGAAAAATTGCTGTTGAGGTTTTAAATATTCTCATGTATCTACATGAGTTGAATCCAGGGGTGTTGCATAGAGATATTAAACCAAGTAATTTAATCTGGGGCGACGATAATCGGGTTTATTTAGTTGATTTTGGCGCAGTTCAGGATAAAGCAGCAAGAGAGGGCGTTACTTTTACCGTTGTCGGTACTTATGGTTATGCCCCTATGGAACAATTTGGTGGTCGGGCGGTTGCGGCTTCAGACCTCTATGCACTGGGAGCAACTTTAATTCATTTGTTAACTGGGACTTCCCCATCTGATTTACCCCAGCAGGATTTGCGACTGCAATTTACAGACCGAGTTAATCTCAGCCCCAGTTTTGTCAGTTGGCTACAAAAGTTGATAGAACCCGCTCCCGAACAAAGATTTAGTAGTGCCCGCGAAGCGCTGAATGTTCTTAAATCTGGTCTGGCTGTCAAATTTGCAAACAAGAATCAACTTTTACCGCTAAGAGAAATAATCAACAATTCAGGATGCGGGATAAATAATCATAATGAAACAGTCCCAGAGGAAATTCTCGGTTGGAACTGGGGGGCATTTTTGATGCCTTGGTTGTGGATGTGGCCTAATCAAGTGTGGTATGGGCTATTCTGTTTTGTACCGCATGGTTGGTGGTTAATGGCGATCGCACTCGGTGCAAAAGGCAATGAATGGGCCTGGAAAAGTAGACCGTGGCGCAGTATTGAACAATTCAAAGCACATCAGCGAGGTTGGGCGATCGCTGGGATTCTCCTGGGAGCGCCTATTAGTATTATGTTGTGGATTCGAGCGATCGATTTGCTGAAATCTGTATTTTAAGGCAGTCTTTTGGGTAAATATCAACCGGGTTTTTTAGGCAGATAACTATAAGGGTTCAACAAATGGTTCAACTTATTCAAGGAAAAGATATCACCCTAGCCCAACTGATTGATGAATTTGGCCTACAACTTGCAGACAACGAAAATTTTTTTTCAGAGTGGCAACATGATTTACCTGAGTTGAGTGACTTAGAAAAGCAATCTCTCAACGAAGTTAAGGCAGAATATTTGCATCTATCGAAATATCCTATTTTAGAACCTGTAGTCAAAATGGTGGTGCTATCTCCACTATTGCGTTTAGCAGGTTTTTATCAACCGCCTTTTTACATTGCCTCAGAACAAGAGGTAAAAATCTCTTCTGAAGACGAAGGCACGATTATCAGAGGACGTATTGACATCTTGGTGTTGCATCCTCCATTTTGGGTTCTCGTTATTGAGGCAAAACGAGCAGATTATTCTTTAGTGCCCGCAATTCCCCAAGCATTGGCTTATATGTTGGCAGATGCAACTTCGGCTAAACCTGTTTTTGGCTTTATCACCAATGGTAATGAATTTAGATTTGTCAAACTGCTAAAAACTGAAACTCCACAATACGCTCTATCTGATTTGTTTGCTTTAGATAGTCGTGATGATATATATATTGTCCTGAAAGTGTTAAAGCACCTAGCTCATCTAATTCGTAATTCGTAATCTTGTCGGGTGCAAAACATATCCCTCTCCGACTCGGAGAGGGATAGACTTGAACTAAAGTTCAAGGTAGGGAGAGGTTCGTCGAACTCACGTTAAGTTGACTACCCCACCAACTCCATTTCTAACTACTAACTTGCGATTCAACTACACCTACGGGACAAGATACATTTGTCCCTCCTAAACCACAATATCCATTGGGATTTTTAGCCAGGTATTGCTGATGGTAAGCTTCAGCGTAGTAGAATTCAGGTGCATCTAAGATTTCTGTGGTTATTTTGCCATAACCGGCACCATTGAGGGCTTGCTGATAAGCTTCCCGCGATGCTTCTGCTAGCTGCTTTTGACTTTCAGAATATACATAAATTCCCGAACGGTATTGAGTGCCAACATCATTACCTTGGCGCATTCCTTGGGTGGGATTGTGGCTTTCCCAAAAGACTTTGAGCAATTCGGTATAACTAATCACTTTGGGATCGAACACAACCAACACCACTTCATTGTGGCCAGTTTTTCCACTACATACTTCTTCATAAGTGGGGTTGGGTGTTAACCCAGCAGCATAACCCACTGCGGTGGTGTAAACTCCTTTCAGTTGCCAAAATTTGCGTTCTGCACCCCAAAAACAACCCAAACCAAAAATTGCCTTCTCTAATCCATCGGGAAAAGGAGGTTTTAAAGGATTCTTGTTGACATAATGAGCGGCGGGTACTGACATAGATTGTGCCCTTCCTGACAAAGCTTCTTCAGGTGTGGGCATAACTGACTTTTTGCCGAATCCGAATAATCCCATTGATTTTGACTCTGATATATATCTTTACCTTATTTACTATTGTAAAGAATCTTGCGATCGCTTGGGGTTTTCGCAAAATTGTCAGTACAGCCATTCATCTTCCTTGAACTGTTGGTCGATAAGTTTTTCGTTACTTTTTATTAAATTCAGTAAAAATACCAAAATAAGCTTTGCAATTATGATATATTCCTCGTGTTTTTACTTAATTTAACCAAAATAGAAAAAGTGTAATGTATGTTATTTAACTCCCTAGAGTTTATATTTCTGTTTTTACCAACTACTATTTTCATATTTTTCTTTCTTGGTAAATATGGTTATCAACGGTTAGCAGTCGCCTGGTTAGTGATTGCTTCTTTATTTTTTTATGGTTGGTGGAATCCAAGATACTTACTATTGCTTCTAGCTTCAATTGCCTTAAATTTTTTTATAGGTTCTACACTAAATCAAGAGTTAAACTCACCAGTCAGAAAAAAGACACTGCTCATTTTAGGAATAATAGCTAATTTAATCATCCTTGGTTGCTTCAAATATGCTAATTTTTTTGTTTCAAGTGCAGCCGATATATTAGGTATAAACTTTAATTTCCAAAAGATTATCCTGCCATTAGGAATCTCCTTTTTTACCTTCCAGCAAATTACCTACTTGGTTGATTCTTATTGTGGGGGAACGAAAAATACTAAATTTTTAGACTACTGCCTATTTATCACTTTTTTCCCTAAACTAATTTCTGGCCCTATTGTTCACCACTCAGAGGTAATGCCACAATTCGCTGACAAAACTGTGTATCGGTTTAACTTGGAGAATATGGCAGTAGGTATTACCATTTTCAGTTTGGGATTATTTAAAAAAGTTGTTTTTGCAGATAACATTGCTGCTTATGCAAGCCCAGTCTTTAATACTGCTGCTAGTGGTATTTTCCCCACATTTTTAGAATCTTGGGTTGGTGCGCTAGCCTACACGTTGCAGTTGTACTTTGATTTTTCTGGTTATTCCGACATGGCGATTGGGATAGCTAGGATGTTCGGGATTAAGTTACCAGTCAACTTCTTTTCACCTTATAAAGCTTCTAGCATTAGTGACTTCTGGCGTAGGTGGCACATCACCCTTTCTAACTTTCTTCGAGATTACCTATACATCCCTTTGGGTGGTAATCGCAAAGGTGAGATTAGACGAAGTTTGAATTTAATGATAACCATGTTGCTGGGAGGAATTTGGCACGGTGAGGGTTGGCAATTTGTCTTTTGGGGTGGATTGCATGGAACTTATCTAAGTATTAATCATGAATGGAATGTTTTACAAAAAAAGTATGATTTGAAAACAGATAGCTGGCTGAGTTTAAAACTTGGTTGGTTTATAACATTTGTCGCGGTTGTCTTCGGATGGGTATTTTTCAGAGCAGAGAACATGGCTACGGCATTCATAATTGTCAAGGGCATGATCGGATTAAATGGCTTCTTCTTCAGTACTCAAATTATTGAATCAGGATTAAAAAAAGCAATTATTGATATTTCTATTTTACTTGCGATCGTCTGGTTGACACCTAATGTTCAGGAATGGATGGGTAAGTACGATCCAGTCTTGAATTATGAAAAAGTAAAAAAACTTTCATCTAATAGCCTTTTCTGGTCTAAATTACAGTGGCAACCGAATCAAACCTATGCCTTAATCATTTCAGTTTTAACTGTAATCGCACTGTTGCATCTTACAAAAGTTAGTGAGTTTTTATATTTTCAGTTCTAGGGAGAATCAAAGCTGATGCTTGCTTATTTGAAAACCTACTTGACAATGGTAAGTACACTTATCTCATTTATTGGAGTAGTAAATTTAGCTGTTGATCCACTCTGGTACACTCAAGGGAACAAGTTAAATCCAATAAATGTTCCCTATAATGAAAGATTGACCAAAACTAATCTATTGTTGCATAGTGATAGGCGAAAGTATGATTGCGTCATTTTTGGTAGCTCTCGTGTAACTCTGTTAAACAGTAAGGCACTCAAGAATAATGTTTGTTTCAATTATTCTTTCAGTGCTGGAACAGCTGAGGAATTTGTTAAATATGCCGAATACGTTAAAGAGAAAGGAGTTAATCCTCAAAAAATATATGTGGGGATAGACGCTTACAATTTCACCTTCGACAAAAAGACGGCTTTGAAAAATAAAGTTGAGGTAGCAGAACCCAAACCCGCCTATCAGTCTTATCTATTCTCTCTAGATACTTTGCAGTTATCCTTAAAAACAATTTTTAGGCTAAATACAGAGATTAGATTCTACGATCAAGACTTCCAAGGTAAAGTTTTTGATAATGCCCCTAAATACAAACCTGAATTTGTAGATAAAAAAACTCAAGAAAAATGTAACTTTTCTCGCATCGCCTATTACAAACAAATACGACATATATTTCCAAATGCTAAAATTGTTGGATATGTGCCACCAATATCAGTTTGGAAGCTTTTCAATGAAAGCTATGCTCGTGGTTTGCTAGACTGCGAATTACAGGCAATTTATGAAGCTTCCAAGAGTTACGATATAACATACGATTTATCATATCCTTCAGAGATAACCACCGTAACATATAATACTTATGATGGTAGTCACTACTATCCAGATGTGAATAATCAAATAGCACAAGTTCTTGAAGGTAAGCTATCAAATCTTGGAATTCGCATCCATCAATATGATCTAAATGAATATCAGCAGTTCCATAAAAGTAAGCTAAAAGAGTATTTGTACAAAGAAGGGGAGGGAAAGCGGTGGTAGAAAACAGAGTTTCACTTTGTTTGAGTAAATCTTTATCGATGTTATGAATACTTTTCAAGGGGAACTTGGCGTCAGAAGCTACTCATGGATAAAATACCGAAAATTGACCGCCAAAGAGAGCATCAAGCGAACGAACGTACCTTTCTGGCTTGGCTACGCACTTCTATTGCATTGATTGCCTTTGGTTTTGCGATCGCCCGATTTGGTATATTTCTGCGCCAGTTGAATCTTGCTATTACCCAGCAAGAACCTCCATTACATCAATTATCCAACTCGGAAAATTTGGGTGTTGCTTTGGTAATTTTTGGAATTTCGACTATTGCCTTAGCTGCATGGCGATACAACCAAGTTTTCTGGCAAATTGAGGGAGGGAACTATAGACCAAATAGGTTAATGGTTTGGATCATGACTGGAGTAGTAATTATTTTGGGGCTTCTCTGTCTTCCTTTGCTCCTATGGCGCGATAAAGTACCTTCTCGTTCTCCGGTTCCAAGTCAACCACAGTCCCGAAAGGGGAGTGTGGGGAGTGTGGGGGGTAAGACTAGTACCGCAAGGCGGAATTAAAAATTAAAAATTAAAAATTAAAAATGAATACAGCATAAGGGTTTCGTTGATTTGGAATGATTGGTTTATTTACGCCGTGTTGTACTAGTGTGTTGACTTTGTACCTTTTTAGGGGTCAAAAATTCATGCACAATCCTTTCCAATCTAAGAGGAGTAAAATTTGCAGTGGGAAAAGTTATTCTTCGCATTTTTTAAGTAATGAGTAATGAGTAAATACTCATTACTCATTACTCATTACTCATTTGATTTGGGGCTGAATCGTCATACACTGATTTTGAACTAATGAAAGCGGTTGCCCTCAAAGAAACGATGAGCGAAAGTAAGATATCAGAGATATTAGAAACCTTCGAGGCAGACTTGCTGTCGGAGTGGACTCAAGAACTAGCCACTGTGAATATTCGGAGAGGCTTGATTAAAGAAGCACAGCTAAAGGAGGAGTGCCGAGAATTCCTTAGTTTGTTTCGGATTGCCGTTGGGCAGGGCAACTTTACCAATATTCAGACAGCGACATGGCAAGATATGCGGGAGATGCTCAACAGCATTTCTCGATCGCGATCGCAAAATGGTTTCACACCCTCAGAAACGGCTACATTCGTCTTTTCGTTCAAGCAACCCCTCTTCAACCGAATGCGTCAGCAATTGAAAGACCCGATTGAGTTGGGTGAAAATATCTGGCTAGCCACAAACTTACTCGATCAGCTAGGATTGCTGACCATTGAAATCTATCAAAAGGCGCGGGAAGAGGTGATTTTGCGGCAGCAGGAAGAGTTAATGGAGCTGTCTACCCCAGTGGTTAAACTCTGGGAGGGAATTTTGGCATTGCCGATAATCGGTACTCTGGATAGTACCCGGACTCAAATGATGATGGAGTTGTTATTGCAGAAGATTGTCGAAACCAGTTCAGAAGTTGCCATTATTGATATTACCGGGGTTCCCACTGTCGATACCCTGACTGCTCAACATCTGCTCAAGACTATTACTGCCGCCCGTCTCATGGGAGCCGATTGTATGATCAGTGGCATTCGTCCTCAAATTGCCCAAACAATCGTCTATCTCGGCATTGATTTGACAAATGTAGTCACAAAAGCAACCTTAGCCGATGCCTTTCTGACGGCGCTAAAACGGTTGGGAACGACCATTACCCGCTCTCAATCCAAATAGCTGGAAGAAAGCAATGGAATGCATTCCTATACTTAAAGTGGGCAATTTTCTACTTGTGACAATCCAAGTAGATATGCACGATCACCTTGCCATGACGCTACAAGAAGACCTGACAAACCGCATCACTCAAACTCACCCTCACGGTGTCCTGATCGATATTTCGGGATTAGAGATTGTTGATTCTTTCATTGGTAGGATTTTAGCCAACATTGCCAGAATATCAAGGGTGCTGGATACTGAGACTGTTGTCGTCGGGATGCAGCCTGCTGTGGCAATTACTCTAGTGGAATTGGGGCTATCGCTGACGGGTATTCGCACTGCCCTAAACGTTGAAAAGGGTATGGCATTGTTGCGATCGCTTCCAGCGGGCGGGACGCCATCGTCATTCAATGAAACCACAAATCAAATCACTGCCACTAAATCGGGTGCAGATGATGATGGAGAAGACTGAAACGATTAACATTCAATCTTCTATAGATGTAGTTTTAGTTCGGCAGTCTGTGCGCCAGCTGGCCGTGGAAATTGGCTTTGGCTTAGTAGACCAAACTAAAATTATCACCGCCGCCAGTGAGTTAGCCCGTAATACCCTAGACTACGGAGGGGGCGGTACACTCAAGCTAGAAACGCTTCAGGAAGGGCGACGACGAGGACTCCGACTGACCTTTGAAGATCGGGGGCCGGGAATTTCCGATATCGAACTGGCGCTGAAGGATGGGTTCACCACAGGCAACGGCTTAGGTATGGGGCTGGGTGGTGCCAAACGACTTGCCAACGAGTTTGAGATTCAGTCTGTGGTGGGAGAAGGAACACGGATAATAATTATACGATGGAAATAAAATGAGAGAATCTGTCGCTGTCACAATTACTGAATCTAGCCAAGCTGGGGAAGCTAGACGGGTAGCGATGGCTTTAGCAACTCGGCTCGGTTTTCAAGAAACAGAACGGGGCAAGGTTGCGATTGTGGTGACAGAAATTGCGAACAATCTGGTACAGCACGCCCACGGCGGAGTCGTGTTGCTGCGATCGCTCAAGGAAGATTCCAGAGTTGGCATTGAAATCTTATCGCTAGATAAAGGACGGGGAATGGTCGATGTGGATGAGTGTTTGCAAGATGGCTTTTCCACAGCCGGAACCTTGGGCAATGGTATGGGTGCAATTCGTCGCCTTTCTAGTTTATTGGAAATTTACTCCGTTCCCAACCAAGGTACAGCCCTTCTCGCCCATATCTGGACAGACTCAGCACCCCATCAACCTGAGAAGATTTTAGAAATTGGAGCAATCTGTTTGCCCAAACAAGGAGAAGAGGTTTCAGGAGATACCTGGACATCGGAAGTCGATTGTTGCCGTAGTCTGTTGTTAGTAGCTGATGGTTTAGGGCACGGGCCTGCGGCTGCTTCTGCTGCTGACGCAGCCGTAAGAATCTTTCAAGAACATCATCATCGTTCTCCGGGTGCGATCGTCGAAGCTGCCCACGCCGCCTTGCGAAGTACGCGAGGAGCAGTACTTGCCATTGCCGAAATCGACTTTGAACAACAGTCTGTCCGCTTTGCTGGAATTGGCAACATCGCTGCTAGCATTTTCTCCTTTACTGAGCATCGTCATCTGCTATCTCACAATGGCACGGTCGGACATGAAATCCGCAAAATTCAAGAGTTTAGCTATCCCTGGTATGCCAACGGAGTTTTAATTATGCATTCTGACGGATTAGGCGCTAAGTGGCAGATTGCTCGTTATCCCGGCTTGATGCAAAAACATCCCAGCCTGATTGCAGGTGTGCTATACCGAGACTTTTACCGAGAGCGGGACGATGTTACGGTGTTAGTTGCGAAAGGAATGGGCAGTTAAGGCAAATGAGTAATGAGTAATGAGTAATGAGTAATGAGTAATGAGTGGATTGTTTTTTATTTTTCTTTCAATTTGTTGATTGAAGTTGTTAATATTTTAATAATTCTTTCATTTTCTTCTATCAGATTTTGAAATTTTGATTTTGACACCAACTCCGATTTGATCATTATTTTTATCCAATAAATGGTTTCGTTGGCTTCCTTTAAGGCTATAGAATACTTATTGATAAAGTCTTTATTGGATTGTGCATATTTAGCTTCTGAACAGTTTGCACCTATTGATGTCCCGCTTCTTAAAAATTGTTTAGACAAGATTTTACCAGCGTCGTCAAAAGGTCTTTTATTTAGCTCAGAATAAGCTTTGATAACTCTGATTGCAAAGTTTTCTGTTCTTTCTTGAATACTGATACTTACGTTATAATTAATCATGAGTAAAAAAAAGAATGTGGTAATTCAACTTTACTTTATAAGTAATGGGTATTTACTCATTACTCCTTACTCCTTACTCATTACTTATTACTCATTACTCATTACTTAAAGAACGCGAAAAATAACTAGAAGTTTAAGAATTTTGAATTGGAGCGAAGCGACTTGACAATCCTTTTGGCGATCGCCATTCAGTACGAACAGGATGTTGTGCAAGCTCGGCAACGAACTCGTGAGATCGCCGAGCAGTTGGGCTTTGATGTGCAAGATCGGGCGCGATTGGCAACGGCAGTTTCCGAAATTGCCCGTAATGCCTTTCAATATGCCCAAGACGGAACAGTTGAATTTTCTGTGGTAGGAGAGCCGCAAGCGTTTCTGATTCAGATTCAAGATCGGGGTGGGGGCATTCCTGATTTAGAGGACGTTTTGGCCGGACGCTACACCTCTGAGATGGGAGCGGGGCTAGGCATCATGGGCACTCATCGGTTGATGGATTTGTTTGAGATTGAATCGCTGCCGGGACAGGGAACAAAGGTAACAATCGGCAAAAGGTTGTCGAAACGCACACCTACTTTCACCGATTCGCAATTGCAGCAGATTCGAGAAATCATAATGGGGCGATCGCCTGAAAATCCCTATCAAGAAATTCAGCAGCAAAACCAAGAATTACTCCGGGCTATGGCAGAGCTACGGAAGCGCGAGGAAGAATTAAGCCAACTCAATCAAGAGTTGGAAGATACTAATCGCGGTGTGGTTGCACTCTATGCAGAACTGGATGAGAAAGCCAGTTCTCTGCAACAGGTAAACGATCTAAAAACCCGCTTTCTCTCGAATATGAGTCACGAGTTTCGCACGCCGCTCAACTCGATTTTGTCCCTCTCTCGGATGCTGCTAGCCCGGATGGATGGGGATTTAACTATCGAGCAAGAAAAGCAGGTGACATTCATCCAAAAGGCGGCGAACGGATTATCAGAATTGGTCAATGATTTGCTGGATTTGGCAAAGGTGGAAGCTGGAAAAATTGAAGTGCGTCCCAGTTCCTTTGAAGTGAGTGATTTGTTTGCCACGCTGCGGGGGATGCTACGCCCATTATTGGTTCAAGGTTCCTCTGTCACCCTAATTGTCGAGGAAGCTGAAGACATTCCACCGCTCTATAGCGATGAGGGCAAAATTGCTCAAATTCTCAGAAATTTTGTCTCAAATGCGCTGAAATTTACCGAGCGGGGAGAGGTGCGCGTCAGCGCTGTGCAAACGGGTCATACCATCACCTTCTCTGTATCTGATACGGGCATCGGCATTGCTCCTGGCGATGAAGAACGGATTTTTGAAGATTTTATGCAAATTGACTCCCCTCTGCAAAAGCAGGTGAAGGGAACCGGGTTAGGATTGCCGTTATCGCGCAAGCTAGCGGAACTACTTGGGGGCAGCATTTCGGTGAAAAGTCAGCTAGGTGAAGGCTCTACCTTTACAGCCTTGATTCCCATCGTCTACCCAAATGCCACCGAATTGACTACCGTACTGCAACCAATCGCATCAGTTGAGCTAACTCGCCTGCCCATTCTGGTGGTTGAAGATCATCCAGAAACCCTATTTATTTATGAAAAGCACCTTCAGGAATCAATCTATCAATTGATTGCTACCCGCACCTTAGCTCAGGCAAGGCTGGCCTTACAAAAACTTCGACCGACGGCGATTATACTAGATATTCTGCTGGAGGGGCAAAACGGCTGGACGTTCTTGCGAGAAATCAAAGGAGATGAAACAACCCGCACTATCCCTGTACTGGTTATTACCATTGTTGATAACGAAAAGCAAGCACTGGCGCTAGGAGCAAACGGTTTCCTAATTAAGCCGGTAGACAGATTGCCGTTGTTGAACAAACTTAATAGGCTAATTACTGAGAACAAGCCTCAAAAAGTCTTGTTAATTGACGATGATCCCGCCTATCGATATCTGGTGAAACAGTTGTTAATAAATACACCTTTGAGCATTTTAGAAGCCACGAATGGAAAACAAGGATTAAATTTGGCACAACGGGAGCAGCCAAACGCCATCGTGCTGGACTTGGAGATGCCAGAGATCGGCGGGTTTGATGTACTCAAGCAACTTAAAAACAATTCCGTCACTCAGTCGATTCCTGTGATTATTCACTCATCTGCTCAACTGGATGCAGAAGCGCAGAGCAGGTTAGCGGCGCAAAGTATAGCCATTGTTTCCAAAGAAATAGGCTCTCAAACTACGGCAATTGCCCAACTTCAAGATGCGCTCGTCAAAGCCGGACTCGTTCTAGAGGTTTCAGGGAAAAGTCATGTCTGAGCCACGGGTTACGATCCTGCATGTTGACGATAACGAAGCCAATCGTTACGTTGTTACCCGTATTTTGCAAAATGCAGGTTTTAGCGTCGTGGAAGCGGCAAATGGAGCAACAGGCTTAGAAGCTGTTGCAAAGTTTCAGCCTGACTTAGTAATTTTAGATGTCCAATTACCAGATATCAGCGGCTTTGAAGTCTGTCGCCAAATTAAGGCAAACCCGGAAACGGCTTTTATCCCTGTGCTACACCTTTCTGCAAGTTTTGTCCAAAGCCAGGATAAAGCAGAAGGCTTGGATAGTGGTGCCGATGCTTATCTGGTGCAACCTGTTGAACCAATTGAACTGCTTGCAACTTTGCGATCGCTGCTGCGAATTCGCCGAGCAGAGGAAGCTGCTTTGTCCTCAGCGCGAGAGTGGCAAATCACCTTTGACTCCATGAACGACGGCGTATCTCTGGTTGACGGTGAAGGGATAATTATGCGCTGTAATCGAGCGATGATGCAGCTTTTTAACAAGCCCTCCCACGAAATCTTAGGTTATGCCCACAATGAACTGATGGGCGCAAAATTGGGAATCGGCGATGGCACTTGTTTTCGCCGTGCGAAACAAAGTCACCAACGGGAAATTCTCGAATTCCAGTTCCAAGAACGCTGGTTTGCCAAAACTATTGACCCGGTACTTGATGGGGATGGGACTCTGACAGGCGCAGTTTTTATTCTGTCAGATATCACCGAACGTAAGCGAGCAGAAGCATTGCTCCAAGAGCAAAACGATCGCCTCAATCAACTGATGATTTCTTTGCAGCAACAGACTGAACAAGCGGAGCAAGCCAACCGCATCAAAGATGAGTTTCTAGCAGTGTTGTCTCATGAATTGCGATCGCCCCTAAATCCAATTCTGGGTTGGGCAAGAATTCTACAAAAAAGTCATCAGGATGCAGCCAAAACTCAGTACGCTCTCGAATCCATTGAGCGCAACGCGAAACTGCAAGCACAACTAATCGAAGATTTGCTCGATGTGTCGCGTATTCTCCAAGGAAAGTTGAATTTAAACACAGTTCCAGTCGGTCTAAATTCTACCATCAAAGCTGCCCTTGAAACCGTGCGGCTGGCTGCTGAAGCTAAATCTATTCAGATTCAAACAATGTTTGAACCGAATGTTGGGCCAGTGTTGGGTGATTCTGGTCGTTTGCAACAAGTTGTTTGGAATCTACTTTCTAACGCGATTAAATTTACCTCACCCGGTGGTCGAGTAGAGGTGCGGTTAGAAACAATCAAGGATGAAGTAGATACTTATGCTGCGGAATATACTCAAATTACTGTCAGCGACAATGGTAGGGGCATCTCTGCTGAGTTTCTGCCCTACGTCTTTGACTACTTCCGCCAAGCCGATGGGACAACGACGCGAAAATTTGGCGGGTTGGGGTTAGGGTTAGCGATTGTGCGTCATTTGGTTGAATTGCACGGCGGAACTGTTCACGCAGACAGTCCTGGAGAAGGGCAAGGAGCAGTATTTAAAGTTAAACTGCCACTGATCGCTACTTCAACATTGGATCAAGTTAATACAGCCGATCGCGATCGCTCAGATTTAAATCTCAATGGATTGCAAACGCTGCTTGTAGACGATGATAGAGATTCGCGGGAGTTTATTGCCTTTGTGCTAGAACAGTACGGGGCACAAGTGACCGAAGCAGACTCAGCACATGATGCTCTGAGCAATTTGATGCAAGCAAAATTTGATTTGTTAATTAGTGATATTGGTATGCCCGATATGGATGGCTATACCCTAATTCGTCAAATTAGAAACCAGTCACCCGATCAAGGCGGAGAAATTCCAGCGATCGCCCTGACTGCATATGCGGGAGAAATTGATCGACAACAAGCACTAGCCGCCGGATTTCAACATCATATTTCTAAACCAATTGAGCTAGAAGTATTAATACAGGCTATTTTGACGATAGTAACGGTTTAGCAACCTGAATTTTTTGATTGGGGAACTCCAAGAAATAAATTATCCAATATTGTGGAGTGGGCAACGGACTGGGCTATCGTGTCGCCACTGGTGTCAACTTAAGCCAAAAATAGCGTACTGATTGGGTGTTGTTCACCCGCCAGGGATTGTAAATCCCTAATTGCTCAAGTCTACTGAGACAGGGATTTACAATCCCTGGCGGACGTGCTGGCGGACGTGCGGTTTCGCGTTAAGTTGACACCAATGGCGAGACGCCCACCCCACAATAAATAGTTGTATATTTTTTTATTTGGAAGTCCCTTGCTATCAGTTACAGTAGGATGTATAAATAAACTCAATTAACATTAGCCTCAGAAATAACCGTCACACAAGCATTCACTAAGGGTAACAGCGGCCCTAATTGTTCTTGTCCATTCACGGCTAAATCACTGTGACACAAATAAACTCTCTCCGATACACGAGAGAGTAAATCTGTCAAAATTCTTCGCAGTCGTTGTTCTTCTGCCAATTTCTCATCCTCTGCTGTCCAAGGTTCGCCTAATCTATCTCGCAGAAAAAACGGCGCACCGAACAAAGTTGCTGCACCACCTTTCGCCCACAGGGGTGAACCAGCATCTAGCCAAAAATGCCATCGGTGCGATCGCCTACTAGATCGATATTGAAATATAGTTGCTAAGGTGACGGCCTTTCTCGCTCCACCGATGGGACGCACAGGGTAAGGGTTGGCGGTAATCGTACCACGTCGCAGTAATTGAATGAATTCGATAATAGTTGTATGAGGCGTTGTCTCAACTTGGTCAATTTGTCGTAACCTGGTGTCAATTTCCCAGTAGTGTTGGGCGGTTTCTAATAATTCCCGCAATGCTGCTAGTTGTTCGTAGGGGAGATTGCTCCCATTCCACAAAAAGCGCTGAATTGCTCTGTCTAACAGAGAAATAGGACTGGGAATTAACCGCAGTTCTTGTTGCGATCGCTGCTGTTCTAACCACTGTAATATGTCATTATAGGCTGTGGTTGCTGCATAGCCGATTCGATCCCAACGCTCGAAGGCTGACACTGGTAACAAGTTAGGGCGATCGGGATGGGGTACAAAGCAGTAATCTGCAATTAAACCAGCGCGTACCGGATCAATATTTGTAGAGACGCGATTCATCGCGTCTGTAGAGTTTTCTGGTAGTTGTTGTTTCCTACTCAAGACAACCAGCATTTCTGCGACGGCATCCCGATCTACAAGTCGTCCCAAGCCGGGATAAACTAGTGCCAACATGGTGAGTAAGGCACGAATGACGGGTGAACTAATTAAGGGACGTTGGTCATTGAGCGATTCTACTGGGATATTTTGCTTGATGAGGATTTCTACTAGAGTATAACGAGCGATCGCATCTAAACCAGGTGCAATAATTGCCACTTGTTCTGGTTGCACTTGCTTTGATTGGATGGCATTAGCAATTACCTCGGCTGTTTGCCGCAATAATTGGGCGCGGGAGGTGGTTTGAATTGAATGCACAATCTCAGGTAAACTCAACAGTATCATCGGTTCTGTGACTAATTCCACCATCTGTTCAGTGAGTTGCTCACCAAGTGACTCTGGAGGCAGCCCAGTCAAGATTTCTACCCGACAACGCTCTGCTAAACCTTCTAGATAGCTGGGATCTGCTCCCAATCCCAATCGCACTGCACCATCGGGATTATAACTAAAGGCCCCGATTGCGCCTTGATCTAAGAGCAACTCAAACAAAAGACGCGCTACGCTAGGATAGTCATCGACATCATCTGCCAGTACCGCCTGATAGCGTTTAGTTAGGTGCTGTTGGTAATGGCGATCGCTTAATAAATATTGACTATAGAGTTCGGTAATAATGCCATAAGTTAGTAACCCCCTTTCTAAACACCAGTTACGCCAATCTAGCAGCAAAGATGCCAAAAATTCCGGCTCTAAAGTTGTAGTATTTTCCCCCAGACCCTTTGCCAAAATCTGGGCAATATCTTCGCAAGGAGTACCACTATAAGCTGCTAATTGCAATAAATCTAGGATGCGACGCACCAGGCGAGACTCATTCACTCCCGCAATCCGTAAAATTTCTTCGTCTAATTGAGGACGCCAGAGTTTGGTTGCTAATTCTTGTTCCGTTTCTGGCCGCAATCGTACCGGAAACTGTGCCTTCAGGTTCAATGAGTTAATTAGCAACGGCCAAAATAAAATAACTTCATCCTGAAAAAAACCTAGTGGCGTCTTGGCACGAACCGGATATTTTCCCAAGGTAGATGTAACAATTATGTCTCCTAACTCTCGACGATTATCATCATTGGCAGCTAAGACTAAAACTCCCGGCTCTGTTTGTTTAAGATATAAAAATTCGGGTACATGACCACTTTTTTTACGACCTGTTTTTTTAGTATAAAATGATTCAGCGTATTTATTCTCAGGTTCTAACCAATTACAAAATTGCTCTACCAAACGAGCCGTCTTACCACTACGGCTAGTGCCAACAATCCAAACCGAATGAGAAACCACAAACTTTCTCCTTTTAGATTTGCTAGTATACCTCGTGCGTTAACTTAAGGTTAAGAATCACCAAATAATGCTGGATGATTGTCTGCAATGAAAAACTCTGTTTTTAGCCAAAAAATCTATTCTTTCTTACTTGCTACTTATCGATGGTACTTACAGACTCCTGAACGTTCTTTACATGAAGCTTACGATGCAGCATTAAAGATTAAGGAAATAGAAGATAAGCATTTCAATGGTAATAAAATAGACATTGACTCAGCCATGTACAGTAATAGCGTGATGGATTATTTTGAGTCAGACCTTAAGAAGCTATTAAAAATTGTCAGGATGCGGTTGACGGAGTTTAGAGCAAGCCGTTGGTTTCTAAATGAAGAGAATCAAAAAGCTGCTCAGAAAGCAGATATACAGCATCTAAGTCCTTCTTTGGTTTTGGAAAAACTCAACTTCATCGATCAAATTACATCCAAATACACAAATATTTCCGATCAAACAACTTCTAAAGCTTTAGTAGTTCGTCCTCCAAATCCACCAGTTAACTCTGTAATATCTGACGATAATTCGCTGCTCGTCAATACTCCAACGTTACCACCCAAAATACCAAATCGAGACTCGGATAAAAAGCCTAAATCAAAGCTGAAAGCTGATACAATGGGTGTTTTACCGCGCTCTATTTTAAGTACTATCAGTCGTCTGCAAGTTGAATTAGACCCTAATTCTGAACAAGATGTAATTCAGACTTTTCGTCAGACTCAAAGAAGAACAATAATATCTATCAGGTTTATTTTACTATTAATTATCATACCACTTTTGACACATCAGATAGCAAAAGCTTTCGTAGTAGGCCCAATTATTGACCGATTTAGAAGCAGTGAGCAAATGCAGATATTCCTTAATTCCGAAATGGAAGAGGAAGCCCTGGTCGAATTACAAAGATTTGAAGAAAGGCTCAAGTTTGAAAATCTGATTATCAAAGCCCCTCCACTGTTGCCTGAACAGATAGAAACTGAAATGAAAAATAAGGCTAGAGAGATTTCTGAAGAATTTCGTCGCGAAAGCTCTAATGCTATCAAAAATGTTTTTGCAGATGTTTTCTCGGTGGTTGCTTTTATCTGGCTTTTGCTTGTCAGCAAGTCTTCTATTGCTGTGATCAAAGATTTCTTTGATCATATTGTCTATGGACTTAGTGATAGTGCTAAGGCATTTATCATCATTTTGTTTACCGATATATTTGTAGGATTCCACTCTCCTCATGGCTGGGAAGTGCTTCTAGAAGGTGTATCACGCCATTGGGGATTACCAGCAAATAGAGATTTTATCTTCTTATTCATTGCTACATTTCCAGTGATTTTAGATACCATTTTCAAATATTGGATCTTCCGCTATTTGAACCGGATATCGCCTTCTGCTGTTGCTACTTACCGTAATATGAATGAATAGAGAGTGGGGAGTGGGGACTGGGGAGTGGGGACTGGGGACTGGGGACTGGGGATTGGGTACTGGGAAAAATTTTGTAAAAATAATTTTTGATTTTTCAATTTGATAAAAGTGGGATAATATCAAAGATTTTGAATTTTGATGAAAAAGACACTTGCTGGGTTAGGAAAATTTAACAAAATTATTGCCATCAGCTTACCTGTGTTTTTGTCGATTTTGCTGGTACGGATGCAATCTTTGGCATATTCGGAACTCAGTCCGCCAGAATGTAGGGTGAAAAAGTGGGATATACCAGTTTCCTTGAGTGCTGAAAATCAAGATACATTTCCAGAAAAGCAAAAATCACCATTGATTCAGAGACTACCAGTTACTTGTTGTCAAGGTGATAGCTCTTGTTTTGATGAGGTTCTCTATGGAGAAATACCAGAGAAAAAGGCACTATTAAGCGCGATCGCACGCAGTCTCCAATATCTGCAAACAGCTAATGCGGCGGCTGCTTATCAAAACTATCAGGTGGCTGGAATTACGCGCGATCGCGT
Organism: Nostoc sp. CALU 546; assembly: GCF_048836525.1. NCBI lineage: Bacteria > Bacillati > Cyanobacteriota > Cyanophyceae > Nostocales > Nostocaceae > Nostoc > Nostoc sp. CALU 546. The sequence goes on along the minus strand of NZ_JAWJTF010000005.1, from coordinate 35,208 downwards.
CTTAAAAAGCTTGCAAAGATTCCGCGAAATCCTATTAAAAACTAATTCTGCAACAGAATTACATCAAGCCATCGAGCGGGAATTTGTTCTTTACCAGTCAGTCGGTAGCAACACCAAAGGTTCCGTTTTATTCACCGCCTATTATGAGCCACTTTACGCAGCCAGTCGCGTCCCCACAGCAGAATATCGCTATCCTGTTTATCGCTTACCTCCTGATTTAAAATCCTGGCCTAGGCCTCATCCGACACGCGAAGACTTAGAAGGAGCAGATGGTTTACAAGGTGCAAAAGGGAAATTGCGAGGATTAGAGTTGTTTTGGTTTCGCGATCGCCTTGAACCATATTTAGCTCAAATTCAAGGTTCAGCTAGACTTCAGCTTCCCGATGGTAGTCAGACGACAATCGGCTATGCGGGTAATATTGCTTATAACTACAAAAGCATTGGCCGAGAATTAATCAATGATGGCAAATTACCGCTAGAAGGTGTAACTATGCCAACTATTCTCGACTATTTCCAAAAGCATCCCCAAGAATTAAATATTTATATTCCGCGCGATCGCAGTTTTGTTTTTTTTCAAGAAAATCACGGAGAGCCAGCCCAAGGTTCTATCAACGTACCATTAACAGCAGAGCGTTCTATTGCTACAGATAAATCTCTCATGCCCCCTGGTGCTTTAGCGTTGATTCGCGCTTCTATTCCCCTTGTTAATCCTACCGGAAAAATGGAGGAGCAGATTATTAGCCGCTATGTTCTTGACCAAGACGCTGGAGGTGCAATTAAAGGTGCAGGTAGAGTAGATTATTTTTTAGGTACTGGGAAAATAGCAGGCGATCGCGCTGGTGTTACAGTTGGCAATGGACAATTATTTTATTTATTACTCAAGTGAAATCGGCGGTTAAAAATCTCGTCGAGACAGGGTTTTACCCGCCTACGCGGGTTACAAACCCTTAATTTTTTCCTTAGTCCGCGGAGGCGGACTACCCTGCGGGAAGCCGCAAAGCGTCTATGTTTGTGTAGCCGCGGTTTATAACCGCCCTAGCTCTAAAATTGGGCTAATCTGCTAGGCTTCTAAATCCATTTCAGTATCATCATCGTCATGATCATAAGGAATATCGTCAAGGTCTATCATTTCTGAAATTTCTTCTACTTCAGTTAGATACTCAGATTCTTGATGTTCACGCTCGATGAGACGACCAGTTGACTTTAACCATTCCAAAAGAATAAATTCATTACTTGTACGAATTACAGGCGCTCGTTGGTTACGAGGCTCTTCACGCAAAGGACTTGTAGGCATAAAAAAAACTCACTTTGAATTACAGTTTACCGTGCAAAAACATCAAAATCGCACATTCAGGTTAAAAGTCTTGTATAAACCATTGAGTTTTTAATCTCAAGTCTTCAAGTCTGTTTAGTTACCTACCATTAAAATGTCTCCGCATCAGTCCTAATCATAAATGTTCAAGCGGACGCGATTACAAAGCATTTGGTAACTTGACGAGAGTTTCATACATATCAGAGGGTAATGCAGACAATCTGTTCGCTACTGCGACTGCATCAGCTAAGTTGCTAAATTGACACCGGACAATTTCTTGTCCATTTCCTGAAGGGAATCGCTTCCTAGCTTTGTTAGATACAGCACAAATAATCGCTAAAGCTTTGGCGAACCCATCTTTTGTCAATATTGTTTCTTGAGCAAACCCTTCAACAGGGATAAGGCACACCTCAAACCGATAGCCTGGCCTAGGAGAAACAGCTATGTCGATATAGGGTTTATCTTCTTTCCTGATTCGGCGTAAATATTTGGCTGTGGAATTAGTATCGTGCAAATCAGTCCCAAGGGCATAAGTAAAGAAGCAATCTTCCGTGAGCGACTCAGGACGGGTAATTATATCCGTTGGCATAAGTTCAAGTAGTATCCGTATGTTTTCTAGGTTTGTGACACACTTTACTGTCAGTTCTTCTTAGCACATTTTTTTGACAGTTAGATGTATTAGTGTAAAACGACGTATTCCAATACAGTTCAGCTAACCAAGATTCCAATTTCTGGAATGTTAAAGACTCTGGTTTATAAAGGTCTTATACCAATCCTCTGTAAACTCGTACTTAATAATTGCTTCTTCCTCTTGTCTAGGAGATGCTGCGCCTTTGCATAATAGTATTTCGTAGAAAAGGCGCTTCGTTAAATAAATTAAAAAGACCCGTTCTAGGTCGTCATTTTCAAGCTCGTTAGGTCTTCTTAGGTAGATTAGTAATATAAACTGACATAAAACACCTCCAGAATCAAAGGGCGTAGAGATTTAGATTCGGAGAGGCGTCTATATTCTTCAGTCACATGACCGAAAATATTTCTCAACGTATCTAATCATAACATAGTTAACAGTTGAACTTTTTCAACTATTTTGACCGATACATAATCTGGTAGCTAAGAAGATTGTGGTTGTATGAAATTGCGATTTTTAGATAAATCCGTTAGCTAGTAAAAATATTTACTAAGTAATTGAATGATTCAAGGATAAATTCTGACTGCGATCGCATCATCTTCTAAAGTAGGCTGAGTACCAATTGGACTTTAAGAGCGGAGCCGGAAAAACTCCGACTCCAGTGAGAATTTTTACTTAGATAATACTCAAATTAGCTCGGACAATAACATCATTAAAATCTTTGTCACCCCCACCGGCTAAATCCTCAAAGCCAAAGGTATTATTCCCTAACAGACGAATATGATCTACTTTGTCAGCATTAGCACCCAAAAATGAGAAGTAAACTGCCGGATCATTATTGGAATTGGTATCTAAAATCGCATCAGGTCTGCCATTGATGATAATAAATGGTGCAAAGATAGAACCAGGCTCAAAAGTGCCAGTAGAAGTTGCCGTACCTTGGTCGTTCACCGATAAATCAATTCCTACAACGCGCTGACGGACTGCGGCTTGAGCATAACCAGCTTGTCCAACAAGAATATCTGCCTGACCATCGCCGTTGGTGTCAATACCACCATTTTCATCGGCTACTTTATAGAATCCAACAAAATTGTTGAATTCAGCTTCTCGGTTAACCACAAAAGTAGCTGCCACTTCTTGTTCAACATCTCGTAAGTCAATCAATTCTCTTTGTGGCTGACCTTGTAAACTTGTACCCAAAGGTAACGGGTCATTTGTAGGCTGAATTGTTACTACCAGATTCTGAAAATCATTAGTGCTATTACCAGAACCATCCTTCCAAGCTAAAGAGAACGCATTGTTATCTAAACTAGTAATCTTTTGATTCGAGGGATCAGAAAATAGTACATCAGTGATTGGAGTGATATTACTGAGCACATTTTCCGTTGTACTGTTTTTGACTAAATAAAATCTCAGGTTAGTATCAGATGGGAACTCTAATAAACCATTTAGAGGACTGTTGCTGAACCCATTGGGTGGGTCGGCAATAGCTGAGAGAATTACCTGTCCTTCTTCTAAAGCTTTGCGGGCATAACCTGCTTCACCCGGAGCAATACCGTCAATTTTACCTGTAGCATCATCAACAGTATACACACCGAATTCATTCACCAGGTTAGAATTGCTGCCTGCGATCGCGACTTTGAGTGTTACCGTATCATTGTCACCTTTGATATTAAAGACATCATTACCACTGTTTGCCAGTTGTAGTTGTGGCTCTGGCTCTGGTTCTGGTTGTGGCTCTGGTTCTGGTTGTGGTTCTGGTTCTGGTTGTGGTTCTGGTTCTGGTTGTGGTTCTGGTTCTGGTTGTGGTTCTGATTGTGGCTCTGGTTGTGGAGTACCAAAGATAACATAACTTTGGCCTGCCCCCAAGGAAGCACCAGATGCACCAACAAGCAAATCGTCTGCACCATCGTCGTTGATATCTCCAGCAGCGCTGACTGAAATACCTGAAGAGTCAGTACCATTAATACCGTTGATAGCAAAGCCCTGGCTCTCGTCAAGGTTGGAAAGGTCAAGGTTGGCACCAAAGGCATCACTACTGCCAAAGACCACATAGCTCTGCCCCGCACCCGATAAGGCAAAAGGTGCACCAATAATCAGGTCAGCGATATCGTCATCGTTGACATCCCCAGCAGCACTAACTGAGTAGCCTGAGACATCATTGCCATTAATACCCTTGATGGCAAAGCCGTTACTTCCATCTAGGCTAGAAAGGTCGAAGTTGGCATTAAAGGCACTAGTGCTGCCAAACACTACGTAGCTTTCTCCAGCGCCAGAAGCAGCATTGTATGCACCAATGATTAGGTCGTCGATGTCATCATTATTAACGTCTCCAGCATTGCTAACTGATGCACCTGAGAAATCACTAGCGTTGCCGTTGATGCTAAAGCCGTTGCTGCCATCTAGACTAGAAAGGTTGAAGCTGGCACTAAAGGCGCTAGTGCTGCCAAAAACTACGTAGCTCTTTCCTGTACCTGATGCGCCAATAATTAGGTCGTCGATGTTGTCGCCGTTAATATCCCCAGCACTGCTGACCGATGTCCCTGAGGAGTCAGTGCCACTGCCGTTAATGGCAAAGCCGTTGCTGCCATCTAAGCTAGAAAGGTCGAAGCTAGCACTAAAGGGGCTAGTGCTGCCAAACACTACGTAGCTCTGTCCTGCACCCGAAGCAGCACTGGATGCACCAATTATTAAGTCGTCGATGCCATCATTGTTGATGTCCCCAGCACTGCTGACTGACTTGCCTGAGGAGTCTGAGATGCCATCTGAGTTAGCACCATTAATGCCGTTAATGGCAAAGCCGTTACTGCCATCTAGGCTAGAGAGGTCGAGGCTGGCATTCAAACTGTTGCCACCAAAAACTACGTAGCTCTGCCCTGCACCCAATAAAGCACCCGGTGCGCCAATTATGAGGTCGTCGATGTTGTCGCCGTTGATGTCTCCAGCATTGCTGACTGACGTGCCTAATTGTCCCTGAGGAGTCAGTGCCACTGCCGTTGATGCTAAAGCCGTTGCTGCCATCTAAGCTAGAAAGGTCGAAGCTGGCACTAAAGGGGCTAGTGCTGCCAAACACTACGTAGCTCTGTCCTGCACCCGAAGCAGCACTGGATGCACCAATTATTAAGTCGTCGATGCCATCATTGTTGATGTCCCCAGCACTGCTGACTGACTTGCCTGAGGAGTCTGAGATGCCATCTGAGTTAGCACCATTAATGCCGTTAATGGCAAAGCCGTTACTGCCATCTAGGCTAGAGAGGTCGAGGCTGGCATTCAAACTGTTGCCACCAAAAACTACGTAGCTCTGCCCTGCACCCAATAAAGCACCCGGTGCGCCAATTATGAGGTCGTCGATATTGTCGCCGTTAATGTCCCCAGCATTGCTGACTGAAATACCTGCGGAGTCAGGGACACTGCCGTTGATGATAAAGCCGTTGCTGCCATCTAGATTAGAAAGGTCGAAGCTGGCACTAAAGACGTTAGTGCAGCCAAACACTACGTAGCTCTGTCCTCCACCTGGTGCGCCAATTATGAGGTCGTCGATGCCGTCATTGTTAACGTCTCCGGCATTGCTGACTGATGTCCCTGATGAGTCATTGGCGTTAATACCGTTAATGGCAAAGCCATTGCTGCCATCTAGGCTAGAGAGGTTGAATAATATATCAGCCATGATTTTTTCTTATGTTTGTTGTTAGCAATGAAGTATTGTGTAAAATTTTTAAACAAATAACATTAGGATTAGTTAAAATTTAGGTTAATTCGATTATTTAAAATATTTTTTGGTTTGATGAAATCAGAGTTGTATATTAGTATTTTTTTGTATTTTTCCAAACAAATTACTATTTGCCTAGTTTTTAGATAATTATTTTCATGAAGAACTAGTAGTGCAAAGAAGTATCAAAAATAGCGCAAATATTCTATATCTAGCAGATCAATAAATTGGTTCAGACCTGTACTAAATCTATAAATTTAGTACAAAATAATTAGATAATTAGTTGTAAGTCTGACTCTCAAACTTATTGATTCTAAATTATGAATTCTGAGTAAATGCTCTGGCAATCCTAAATCAGTGCCTCAAGAAAACCCCAAGATTGGAAATATAATCCTGGGGTATAACCTTCATATCCTTACCAAGAGATTTATAAATCTAAAGGAGGCAAGAGCGGTTAACTCCAAACATCGTATTAAGGTTGAAAAACACCATCCACGTAAGTATTGACAACATTTCGAGACAGAGTTTTAATAGCATCGGGAAGAGGAGCATATCCACGAGCTGTAGCTATAGAGTTTGGGTTGATTGTCACATCTGTTCCACTAGCAGGAATAGGTGGTACTCCTAAAGCCCAGTTGATATGGGCTTTAATAGCATTTGCTATCCTAACATCTGCGTATCTGTCATAAAATAGCAGGTAAGGTGCTGAAACAATTGGATAAGCAGTTGTACCCGTTGGATCAACAACTTGAAGTCTAATCCGCCGAGGACTTGAATCTGTATCAGCTGCACCTACAAAAGCAGCTGAAATTGAAGTTGATGAAACAGCAGTATAATTACCTGCTCTGTTACGTAAGACTGCGGCAGGCAGACTTCTAGCTAAACGTGTAGCGCTATCTACATAACCAATTGCACCAGTATTGGATGTGATTGCAGTGGCTACACCTCCACCTCCTGATGCAGATAGGAAAGTAGCTGGCCAAACAACTGTATTGGCTGGTGGTGTTGGAGGTACAGTGCCTGCAACACTTATGCTACCCACTCCTCTACTCCATACAGCAGCTGCTGGAAGCCCTGGAGTCCCAGTAGTTTTACATGCAGTATTGAGATGAGTGCTTAAAACAAAAGTACTACCACTATTGTCACTACGACGTACAAATCTGAGGGGTAAGTTGGCTGCAATTATTGCGCCGCCGTTATCATTTCTAATTCTGATATCGTTCCAATTTGTAAGGGTGCCATTCAAAATAGCACAGTAAGTAGGTCGTGAAAGCCTAAGTCCAGTTGCTGGTACAGTAAGACCGGTACGGTTGAAAGCTAAGGTAATTCCAACACCTACTACAGGCACTTGGACGTATTTAGCAGCGTCTGCGGTAGTTCCACCTGCATTGTTAGGGCCGCCACTAACTCTTTCTGTTCCTGCTACGGGGTCGTCACTAGCTGCAAAAGAGACTGGGCGTAAGATAGTAAGATTGTTAAGAGCTGGTGTACCAGCTGGTACTGGTGGTGGGGTTTGAGTGAAAAAAGCGGTTAAACCTGCGCCACTACCAACCGGAGCATATCTGAATGTAGAGCCTGTATTGAGTGGGCCATAACTTCCATTTGGGAATCCGGCTAGGGCTGGGGGTACATTGTTATTGAGGGATGGAGGATTTCCAACACCGAAAACGTTAAACCATGAGCCTTTAGGGGAAAAAGGATAGGCAGTTCCCGTACCTACAAACAAAGTATTTACAGTGCTTGCACCCGCACCATTTACGGAGATTGCTGGTGCAACAGCAGGAGATGTAGCATTCTGAGCTACAGATTTATGAGTAGCAGATTGACCCACTACTAAACTAATTGTGATAGCAAGTACAGAAATTGAACTTGTCAAATTTTTCGATTGGCGATCGCGATAAAAATCCATGTCAAGCTCCTTCAAGTTAAGTTCCGATTCAACACCCTATCAAATCAAAATCAAGTACCAAACTAGGGATTCTAAACAACCCTCTTTAAGCACAATAAATTGGCATAAAAAAGCTATTAGCAAATCAATAGTTTGCACTAAGCACTGAAGAATATAGAGCAAATTCAAGGCAAAGCATAAAGTGTAGAGGGCAATTCAACTATTGCCAATCCACTCTATGACATGATTATTTGCTAGTTAAAACTCTACATTCCCAAGGTAAGTTTGTATAAATAAACATTCAGTGGCTTTAGTCTGAGAGAGTGGTTAATAGGTACTATGCATCATCCCTAAATTACCAATCTCAGCCTTTTACTTCCTTTTAAAAAGCCATGTTTAATTTTACCCACTTAGCTTATTTGGAATGGCAATTTAATCAAAATCACAAAAACCACTTTCTTAAATGTAGATATGCAGCAGTTTGCCACTAACTACCGCTAAGTGCGAAGTAAAGAAAGTAAGGGTTAAATAGATTTTTTAGGAGTGCTATGGCTAATAGCCGTTAAATTTTGCCAACGAAATCAACAGTATACTGTTAAAGTAAAGCTTTAGTCATGATTAAATTATGGAATGATTAAAAAAATCTAATATTTATGGAGTTTAGATGTGTCTGAAAAGTAGTTTTTGTGGAGTTTTTTATTCCTCTTTTCAGAGTAAAATCTGCAACTATCGTTAATATATGGTTTTGCTTATTAAAATTTTTTTAGAGATTTTAATAGGTTTTTAATAGAGTTTATGCAGTTTACAAATTCATCAGCGTATATTTCAACCAAAATATATTGTTTCAGCATTTTATTAGTTGCATAAGTATGAACCGAACTAATCGATACGTTGCAAAAAATAGCTGAAAAACCTGGTTATAACACCAGAATCTATACCCCGTATTTGGTATTTTCTGTCAAGGTGGGTAAAAATGCTGGTTGAATTAAGTAGATAGAATTAATTAATTACACAATGTCCTTGCGAACGCTCCATTCGCAATGACTGTAAATATTTTTATCCGACTACTTAAATCTCTTTTTTAACCTCTTATCACCGAAATTCTGAGGTCTACCGTGAACTTAACTCTGTGTTTTATACATTTATGGAGTTACATAAATTACTTTTAAACCGCAGAGACACAGAGAACGCAGAGAGAAAAGAAGGGATTTTACGAGTTATCTTGAAAGGGCTAGTAGAAGCAATTTGTAAACATTTGGAATATTTAGGTAAAAGGATAAAGCGTGGTCTCTTTCGTGCTGTAAACGGTATACTGACTAATGCGTATATGAATGGTAACCCTAAGATCATTTCCAGAAGTATTCCCAAAGACCTTTACAGATGGGACATTGTAGCCATCCGCATTGCGAATTTCCCCAAAAATGTAGCAACTGATGTAATATTTTGTAGTGCGCTAGGTAACGATAACACCTAACAAAACGGTTGCTTGGAGGAATAAAATATTTTCTATAGAACTTGTAACTATGCTCCCAAGCATTGTCTTACATTTCTAGTAATTTACCCAACCTCTAGTTGAGCAAAAGCGCTGAAATAGAAACAGTTTAGGAGGACTGAAGCAGTTCTGGTTTAAAGCTTGAAACCTAGTTTCTTAAACCAGGCACACTTATTTTTTAAATAAAAATTAATATATTATTAACTTAACTTAATAATTATGTGTATATAATATAGAACTTTACCGCGAACTTCATAATTTCATTAAAAATGAATGTTCAACCATGTTAGATTGTGATTAGCTGTAAAATTTTAGACACCTAACACTCATAGTACACCATAGGAAAATTAGCAAATGTCTAGACAAAGTTCTCATGAGAGAAACTTTTTCAAAGCTTTAACTGGTAATGCGGTCAAAGGATCTCATAAGTTAATACGGGGACTGGAATCCGGCCTGATTATTCTGGTTGAATCTGTACCTTTTTTGATTGCTTGTGCTGTACTTGTGAGCGTTATCAGCCTAAAAAGTCCTATCCTGCTCTTTTGTTTACTAGTTGGTAGTTTAATTGCAGTCATTACCCAGCAAATTGGGCAGCAGGTGAATTTATCAAGGCGATCGCTGATATCATTACAGATTTTAGCAGCAGCCATCATCTTGAGTTTGTTTTGGTTAGACTGTTTCGCAACCCCTGCACAAGCCCAGTTTTTTGGGGAAGCTGAAAAGTTTTTCAAAAGAAACTTAGGTGGTGCAGCAACAAATGGTGGTGGTAGCGAGACAGCAATCAGTTTGATATTTAATGTGTTGCGGGCGATTTACTTACTCTATATTGCAATTTCTCTGGTTGGTGTGATTAACGCAGTGCGTAAAGATGAAGATTGGCAAAGTATTGCCAGAACTCCACTATTAGTCGTTGTTGCTGTTACCATTGCTGATGTACTCACACGCTTTGTAATTGGCCCACAAGTGCAGTAAATAATTCAGATATTTCAAATGTCTCAAGAGCGGGAACAAGAATTTCGTCCAGTCAACCAGGTTCTAGGAAGCCAACCTTCATTAGGGCCAATTCCTGCCGATCAAATTCTTCCTTGGACGGTAATTGCCTTAGCCTCTTATTTTATGATCAATGGAATTTTTGGAGGACTTTTCCAAGAAGAATTTCAAAAATGGTTGTGGACAATACTAATGACTGGTTGGGGAATAGGAACTTGGTGGATTTTAACTGGTGGTAGGAGTTGGAGTTTTTTAAGTAAATTTATTGGTGTTCCCGCTTGGACAAGAGGCTTTGCTCGTTATCAGAGCTTACTGGAAGTTAACCATGAAGCAAAAAATCGGAAAACAAAGCGTCGGCGTCGCCGGAAGTGAAAGTAGATTAACACCATTTGAAGATGCCTTACACTTGGCGACAATGCTGCGTGTCGCAATGAATGGACGCGATATTGGCGCTTACCTTTTGACAAAAGGCACTCAAAAAGATCGGTTCTGCTTTGTTTTTGGTTTTGATTGTAAGGGAATTCATACCACCTTAAGACCTGAACAAATCGATACGCTTTTCAATAACATTGAAGCTGGCTTAAAAGACATCCCTACTGGTGAAAGGATGACCCTACACCTGGGTTCTTTTAGTTCAGACAAAGAGCGTCAAAAAGAATTAGCAACTCTAATCAGAAATTCGCCATCACGAGATATCAAATATTTGTTGATGGCAGAGAGAGCCAGAGTCAAAGAACTGACTACTTCTGGTATTCGTAAGCCCAAATTTTTACGAATTTATGTCACTTACACCATTGAATCCAACTCGCAACATGCAGACGATTGGATAGAAAAGCTGTTAGTCAAAGCTGAATCATGGTGGTTAAAATTCAAAGGTGATCTCTCAGAAGTAGAAAACCAACGCATTGAAACACTGATCACAAATGCTTACAATCAGGGTTTTCTCCGCTGGGAACAAATCTTATCTAACAAAATGGGATTGGATGTCAAGCCTTTGACTGCCAATGAACTCTGGGGGGATATCTGGAAAAGGTTTAATGATACGCAGCCAATAGATATTCCCCAGTTAATGACTTTAGATGAACAAGGATTGCATGAGCAAGTTAATTCCGATTTAGCTAGTACTAAATTGCTTCTAGAAAATATTCACGGCACAACTTTGCTGATGGAATCTAGTGTACCTTGTGCCGATCGCCGCTGGGTTAATGTTAACAATCGCTATATTGGCGCACTGTCGTTTCTGGAAAAACCCGGAGGTTGGCCGAATAAATCTGCCCAACTGCGCTATTTATGGGAACTGTTAGCTAGAGAAACAGTAGTAGATACCGAAATCTTTTGTGAGTTGACTGCCGCAAATCCCGCAGTGGTGAAAACTACCCTGCAACGAGTGCTGAAGCAGTCAAATATGACGACAATTTTGGCTCAAGAAAAAAGTAAAACTATTGATGTCAACGCTCAATTAAAGTTGAAGAAATCGGTAGCAGCGCAAGAACAGTTATATGAAGGTGCAGTCCCGATTTATACGAGTGTTGCCATTTTAGTACATCGTCCCACTGTAGAGAAATTAGATGAGGCGACAAGATATATTGAAAACTGTTTTCAGCGTCCAGCTAGGGTAATTAGAGAAACTGAATATGCTTGGAAAATCTGGCTGCAAACTCTACCCATAGTTTGGGAAGGTTTATTAGCAACCCCCTTTAACCGTCGCCAGCTATATTTAACCAGTGAAGTTCCCGGATTAATGCCTCTAGTTTTAACTAAACGGGGTGATAGACAAGGCTTTGAGTTGATTGCTGAAGAAGGCGGCACACCCGTACATTTAGATTTATTTAATCAACACAAAAATTTAGCTTTGTTTGCTACAACTCGTGCTGGTAAATCGGTGTTGGTATCCGGGATTTTAACTCAGGCTTTAGCGCATGGGATTCCGGTTGTGGCGTTAGATTTCCCTAAACCTGATGGGACATCTACATTCACTGACTATACAGAGTTTATGGAGGGGAATGGAGCCTATTTTGATATCTCCAAACAATCGAATAACTTATTTGAACAGCCAGATTTGCGATCGCTAGAACTAGAACAACAGCGCGATCGCTTCAACGATTATACCGCCTTCCTAGAATCAGCCTTAATGACAATGGTTTTAGGATCATCGACTGAAAGTCAAATTTTATCGCAAACCGTGCGATCGCTACTCAACCTCGCTTTAGAAGCCTTCTTTAGAGATGAGGGCATCAAAGAGCGATATCGACAGGCGATGGCGGCAGGATTTGGTACTCTTGCTTGGCAAAAAACCCCTACCTTAAAAGATTTTCTCTCTTTCTGCTCACCAGAACACTTACAACTAAGTTCTTTAACAGGCAGAGTAGAAGACGCCCTGAGTCAAATTCAGTTGCGCTTGCGCTTTTGGCTTTCTAGCCGCGTAGGACAAGCTATTTCTGCACCATCCAGCTTTCCTACCGATGCCCAACTTTTAGTTTTTGCTCTCAGAAACCTATCAGATAGTGAAGATGCAGCCGTACTATCCTTAAGTGCCTATTCAGCCGCACTCCGACGCGCATTAGGTAGTCCAGCTTCCATATTCTTTATCGACGAAGCACCAATTTTGTTTGAATTCGAGCAAATTTCTGATTTAGTTGGCAGAATTTGTGCGAACGGTGCTAAAGCTGGTATCAGAGTGATCTTATCAGGACAAGACCCTGACACCATTGCTCGATCTAAAGCTGCATCTAAAATTTTGCAAAACCTGACAACACGATTGATTGGACGCATTCAACCAGTTGCAGTGGATAGTTTTGCAGACATCTTGAAATATCCCCGCCAAGTTATTTCTCGTAATGCTTCAGAAAGCTTTTTTCCCCGCAAAGAAGGGGTTTATAGCCAATGGCTACTAGATGATAACGGTAGTTATACATTCTGCCGTTACTATCCAGGTTATGAACAATTAGCAGCAGTTGCAAATAATCCCTATGAACAAACTGCACGTAGCCAAATGATGCAACTTCACAGTGATAAATATGAAGCAATTTCTGCATTTGCACGTCAGTTAGTCGCGAATCTACGTAGTAGTTAATCGGGTTTTGTAAGTAGTTAACAGTGAGTCACAGAATTTTGGATTTTAAATTTTAGATTTTAGATTGACTGCAAGAAACAGGCTGAGTAATTTAGATTTTATAGGAGGCATAGCAGTGTTGCTTGGACTAAAGAAACAATCCAAAATCCAAAATCCAAAATCTAAAATTCTGTGACTCACTACATCATGTCGTCTACCTTTTCAGGCACAAATGTATGAAAAAAACTACCATTTTTACTTTCACCTTACTATCCCTGGCAATACTACCAGGAATGGCACAAATTCAGACGGGTGGATTAGGTCAGGTTTGGACTGATTTTCAATCATATTCCACAGATTTGCAAAACTATCTTCAATATAATCTGAGCGAAAATTTAAAGCCTGTAGAAGTCCAGAGTCAAAATGCTCTGAGTAATTCTAAAGGAGAATTGAACATACCTAACCCTGTCGCTGCGGGAAAAAATGTTCGTGATAATTTGATTCTATACTCTTCTAATTCAGACTCTAGATCAAACCGCTTTGAGAATAATGCAGCAGTGCGGGGAAATTTAGTTAGTAATGAACTAAATCGTGTCATTACCCGTGGAGTAGCGGTAGGTGTTCTCGGTGAAAATGGACAAATTCGGACAAAAACTAAGTTAGAAAATACAGAGAGAAGCCTGCAAGATATTGCTGGTTCAAATGATGTTGATAACCAGATTGATCGCTTTAAGAATCAACTGGAAAGTACTCAGATTGACAGAACAGTTAAACAAGTAATAAGTCTTGCTGACAACTTGTTAGGTCAGGGGGTATTAGCATTGCTAACCACTAACCAAGAAACCATTAAAATCCAACAAGAACAATCGAAAATTGTCGCTGAAACATTCGCTCAGTCATTACAAACTAATCAGTCTTTGCAATATTCTAATTTAAATTTAGCAAACATTTCTCAACAGACAGAAGAGGCAAATCGCGCCCGGAGAGTAGAAACATCTACAGAAGCCGCACGACTTTTACGAGCAACTTCTCAACTAGATTTGTTTGGCAGAAAAGTTAACAAGTAGAATTTGAGGATAAAAAACTCTCATTTTTCCATAGATTGTTTAAAATCCTTCAACAGGAAATCTAAAAAACAGCCCATTAACTCAAAATGCAACTTGCTATTCAACTAATTTTTGCCCAAGTAGGCATTGACCAGATTCTCGATAATGGTACTGCAACTTCCCAAAGTGTTGCCGAAGGTTGGGATAAACAATGGCTGGATTTATTACAAAATAACACCAGTAATAATTTGTATGGAGCGCTGACAAATCTGGGTATTTTTTTCGCAGTAGGAACCCTGTTATTTTTTATGATACAATTCCTCAGAGACTTAATATCCTACGAATATAGTCGTCCCATATCAGCTTTAATTTGGCCTTTTATTGTGGTAGTGCTCTTAAGTAATTCAGGCAATGGAAGTATACTTTCTAATCTGACGCTGGGAGTGCGGAATTTTTTAAACACTGTAAATCAGCAAGTATTGGTAACAGCAGATGCAGAGCAAATGTACCAGCAAGCACTGAATATGAGTATTGCTGAAGAAGTAGCTGGTTCTTTGCTTCGTCCTTGTCAATCACTAACTGGCGAACAACAAAGTCAATGCTTTGTCAAGGCTGCCGAAAAAGTCAACATTCTCTGGCAGAAATATAGAGATACTTATGGAAATAAAAACTGGATAGTTAGACTCCAAACTAAGGTAGATAACATCAGATATGGCACTGGAATTGTATCAGAAACCTCATTTAACTCTTTGTTAGGTTCTACAGTTCAAACGAGCATCAAAAACTTTTTAGTTTCCTTACAATATGCCTTCCAGAATTTGATAGAAGCTACTATGTTGCTGATAGCAGCATTAGGCCCACTGGCCGTAGGTAGTTCTTTGCTCCCTGTCGCTGGTAAACCAATTTTTGCATGGCTGACTGGATTTTTATCTATTGGAATCGCCAAGATTTCATTCAATATTATTGCTGTGCTGACTGCCGCAGTTATTGTCAATGGGCCAGGTCAAAATGCTAATGTTGATCCAGATTTGATGTGGTTCATTATTTTTCTGGGAATTTTAGCACCAATTTTATCTTTAATTGTGGCTGCTGCTGGCGGTTTTGCTGTCTTCAGTGCTATCAGCAACACGGCTTCTTTAGTAAAGGAGAGAATATAAGTAGCTAGGTATAATTTTTGTAGTGAGTTATTCATCGCTCAAAAAAAGGATTATAGCGTCTTGATTCTGACTCCGGAATTCTGAATTATGAATTCTAAATTCTTCTTCAATTTGGCTCGTTTCCTGACTGCTGACTATATGGAAATCATCATATATAATAGCTGAAGTTTTTCGCAGGAGGAGATGATGAAATGGTGCGTTTACTAGAAAAAAGACAAAAAACGGGAAGTGTTTTGACAATTTTTGCGATCGCAACCTTTAGTTTACATATATTAGTTTTATTTTTATTTATATTACAAGGGCTAAATATTCGCCAACTCAGTTTAAGAAAACCTCCCAACTTTGTACAATTAATCGACGGTCAACCAGTAGCTAATATTGATGATTTAGCAAGAGAACCAGAAACAATTCGCCGATTCATCAGCAAAACGATGATATCAATGTTTAGCTGGTCTGGAACCTTACCACCACAAACTATTGAAGAAGTCGCAAACCCCAAATCAGATTTAGGAATTCTGATTAGTACACCTCAAGGTGGTAGTCAAAAGATTAGTACTAGCAGTTGGGTAGCTAGTTTTGCCTTCTCAGAAGACTTTCGCAAAAGTTTCTTAAGCACAGTTGCAGAAATGACACCACCAGAAGTTTTCTCTGAAAATCCCAGCCAAGCAATGACATCACAATTAGTAATTAAGAGACTTTATCCACCAAAAGAAATCGCACCAGGTAAATGGCGAGTAGGTATGGTAGCCGACTTAATTCAAAGAAACCGAGTTGGTGGTGAAAAACTCATAACTCCTTTTAACAAAGATTTACTTGTACGTGCAGCAGATTATTTTGGTAATCCCCAAGCCAACAATGGTACAGACTTGCAAAAAGCAATATATAGTGTACGTGCTGATAAATTAGAAATTTATGAAATTCGTAACTTATGTTTGCTAGACGACTACAACAACCTCAACGAAGATAAATCCAAACAATGCGGAACTGGGCAAACATCTGGTAGTTTTATCAGATAATCGATTTCTACTTAATTTGAAGATAGTTCAATTTATATAATCAAGTATTAATGCAATTACTTAAACCAGAGAATAAGAAAAATAGTCCCTTACCACTGTTGGCAGTAGTAACACTTGGTTTACATCTATTCACCTTGGTGTTACTAATATTTCACTGGTCTATGTTACAACAGTTAAGTCAGCAACTCACACCTCGAAGTTTAGTGCAACTTGTTGATGGTCGCACTATAACCGTAGACCCCCAACCAAATTTAGAACGACAACCAGAGGCTATTCGCCGTTTTGTGGGTGAAACTATGAGCTTAATGCTCACCTGGTCACAGCAACAGCCGCCAACTCAAGTCTGGGAAATTACTTCCCAACTTGTAGCTGATGATTTTAAACAAAAACTTAAATCAGAACTTACTAATTTAAATCCAGATAGCCAATTTGAAAATATTAACAGAGGAGCAGAGAATGTATTAGTAATCCAAAAAATTTCCCAACCAACAAAAATAGGTGATGGGACATGGAAAGTGGAGATGCTTGCCAATCAATTAACTTTTAGCAGTTATGATAAGTTGGGAAAATCAGTTTCCTTTAATAAACAAATTTTAGTTAGAGCCATAGATGAACCAGCAACTTCACTACCAAATGCAGCCCTACCGTCGTACTTCGCAGCTTATCGCCTTGGTGAAGCCAGACTAGAAATTTATAATGTCTGTGAAATCCAAGATAAAAATTGTTCTGGAAATCCCAACCAAGCTCTACCATGACTCGATACTCAATTCCTGCCGAAACGCCTCCCCAAAATGGATTTACTCTCACCACCGACGATCGCCAACCAGAAGTAGAATCTTTAGATTGGGAATCACGGATGTCAAGGTTGGTCGGCTTTGAAGAAGAATCTTCTTCTACCGATACCCAAGGTTCAGAAGACTCTGCAACGCCGCCAGAGTCGCTATCTCTTCCACAAGAAGTTCAAACTAAGCAAGCACTCTCATCTAATCCCTTTGCAAAGTTAGGCTTGGTAGGGGCTGCTACCTTAGCGATCGTTTTGGTGGGTGGTGTGTTTTTATCCCAACTGATGGGTAGCAGTAGTCAAAAGCCAAAAAATATTGTTTCTCCACCAGTGCGTGAGCAGCCCACTGATGAATCTATATCTCAGCAGCTAGCAGCTGAAGTAGATACTCTCAAAACGAAATTAGCCCTGACTGAACAAGCACAGATGGTAAAAGCTGCTCAACAACAGCTGAGAATTGCCAAAACTACACCTAAAGTAGCCTTACAAGAACCGTCAGTTTCTTCCAGAGGTAGACAGACAGTGATTCCAACACCCCCACCAACAGCTTACGTGCCTCAGCCAGCACCAGTTGAACGCATCGTTAGAGTACCTACTTATCAACCTTCTGTATCACCCCAACTACCAGCTGTGACAGCTGTGAGACCAACCACTCAACCGGTAGTCAATATAACTCCACCACCTCCACCAAGCCCACTTGAAGAGTGGACAAGACTAGCAAAGTTAGGTAGCTACGGTCAAGTAAATGCCACCGATCAACCCAGTAATATAGCAGCGGCTCCTGAACCTTTAAACAATACGCAGCCCCAGGAAGAGACAGAACAGACACCAAACCCCAATCCTGAGCAAACCCCACAACCAGAAACTCCTGTAGTCAGTCAAGCGCAACCGCAGGGACAGAAGTCTGTACCAATCGGGAGTAGTGCCAAAGGTGTGTTGGCGACAGCAATATTTGGGGAAACTACTAGATCAGGCGGTGGTGGTGAGGGAGGTGAAGATAAAAATGTCTTTGTGATCCGATTGAAAGAACCATTAAAATCTACAGATGGTGCGATCGCTCTACCTGCAAACACCGAATTACTCGCTGAAATTCGTTCCCTCTCCGAACAAGGTCTTTTGCAGATGAACGTAGTCAAAGTTATCTCGCAAAATGATGGCAACGTTACAGAACGAAGCTTACCCAACAATACAATTATTCTTCGCGGTTCCCAAGGTAAACCTTTAATTGCAAATAAATTTCCTGGTCAAAGTTCGTCTATAGCCTCAATGGATATAGGGTTATTCGTGTTGGGAGGTATTGGCAAAGCCGCAGAGTTAATAAATCGTAGTGATACTGAACTCCAACCACTTACTTCACAAACTACCGTTGACGGCAACACCAGTAGTAGCACAACTCTTACTACTGTCACTAAGAACAGACGCGACCTTCCAGCCGGGATTGTGGAAGGTGGTTTGAACTCTGTAGTACCCCAAATTGCCCAACGTAATCAACAAGCGATCGCCCAAATGTCACAACAAACTAATATTTGGTTTTTACCCGCTGGCACAAATGTTGAAATATACGTTAATCAACCAACTCAGTTTTAGCAGGTAGAATTGATACCAATTTTGGATATTTGCAACCATGAAAAAGAATACTAAATTGTCAGGAAATACCCCAGAACGTTCTTCTTATTTCCTACCGATAGCTTCCTTCACTTTCTCGGTTGCTATGTTCTTAGTGGTAGGTCGCGCTGTGGCTAATAACGCCGTTCTGCGTTCCATATTTTCCTGCCAAGCACAAGGCTTAGGGGGAGTAATACCGACGATTGATGTTTCGTATCAGCAAGGAACAAACTTGAGCTTTATTACAGCTGGAGAAGTGATTAAAAAAGTTTGGTTAAACGATCCATCACAGGTAACTATGGATTTTGATGGGCCGGTATGTATGCAATTTGGCCCAAAACCTAATACTAGTGCTGGAGATTGTAAAAACTCCGCAGCGAATGTAATTCAACTCAGACGAATTAAGAAACTCAACATTCCAGGACTTCCAAATACTAGCAATACACTTTTAACAGTTATTACCGAAGGGCAAGGTAAAAACAAGTTGTATACTTTTCGAGTGATATATGGAACAGATAGCCCTGGGTATCATACTTTAGCAGTTTTTCCTGATTCTTCTGGTCAAGAAACTTCTTGTATAAGAGGTTCACAATAAAACAGGAGTCAGAATACAGAATACAGAATACAGAATACTCTACCCATAAAGAGATAGAGTTTTAAGGCGAGAATATTTTAATTTTTTCGCCCACTATTCGACTCGCTTTTAACCAATATTCGTCACCCACTCGTACAGAATTCATACCTGTTTTCTGACCGGAGCTAACGGAAACGTCTCCGGCTCCGCTCCTGAGTTCTGAATTCTTCTTATAAACTTCTGGCAAAATTACTCAATGCAACCACTAAAGTTTCCCCTCTACAAAAAGCGCTAATGCCTACCTATGTCTGCATTAGGGCTTTTTCCAGGAAGTAGTGATTGTTGTATTTCAACAGGTCATGCTCAGAATTCTCCGACTTGCAGCGCCGAAGTCTTGCGCTCCGGGATTGGGGAAGAAATTATTTTAAAGCGTCTCGTAGAGAAGTATTAAGATTTGGTTGGGATCTGAATCCCCATTCAAATCTTCCCAATCCCTAATCCCCAGTGCCTAGTTCAATCAATTAAAAAACGCCATTCCAGCTTCTATCTTTATAAATCTTCAGATAAAAACTAACCACAAATCTCAAACTTGTGTAAATATAAAGAAAAGCTTAAGAGGTTACAGACTCATGGTAACTGCAAAAATGATGCAACAGCTTTGGGCTGTAATAGAGTCTACCCAGGTTAGCACTCTGCTCCAATTTGACGATGCTGCTTTAGTACAATTGCTCCTCCATCAGTTAAAAGCTAAACAAGTGCTTGATGCTCAAGCAGATAGCACCCTCAATACTTATATAAAATCTAAACTGCCCCTAATTCGCGATACGGCTGAAGGTCGATTATCTTTAGGGCAAGGCGGCAATCATTAGTACGAGAAACCAGGTGATTGCTCACCATCAAGCATACGCCCAGAGTTCAAACAGTGGAATATTATGAATCACTGGCTAGTAATTGCCCTAGTAGCTTATCTCATTGGAGCAGCGATTGAAGGGGTGAGTACAGCCAGTCAGCTATCTCATTCAATCCCAGAACTAGCTAAAAGCACACAAGCTCATCCTTCAGAGTCTAACACTGGGTCTAGTTCGAGTTGGCGAGTTGTGGCAGCCATCGCCTCAGTAAGTGTTTGTGGAGCTTTTTTGTGGCCTTGCCGCCTTTTCCACCGTTTAATTAAAGGCAAAGTTAATTCGTGAACTAAACCCCTGGACAAAGCACAGGGGTAAAAAACATATCTATTTGCGGTTGGACAATCATACAGTTTGTTCTGGTTCTGTCGTTGCATTTTGCCCAATTTTTGGCTCAGTACCAGCAAGCAGCCGTTCAATATTAGTGCGATGGCGCAAAATCACATATAGTCCGCCGGCAATTCCAAACAGAATATAGGGTAAGGGTTGATGCAAAAGTGCCATGAAAATGGAAACTGCGATCGCACCTGCAATTGAACTCAAAGAGACAATCCTTGATATAGCAACAACGACGGCAAACACACCTGCTGTTGCTAAACCTACCTGCCAACTCATTGCTAATAAAATTCCTAAGCTAATAGCAACAGATTTACCACCAGTAAAGCCTAAAAAAATTGATTTGCTGTGTCCCAGGATGGCAGCTAACCCAACTAAAGTTACTATCCACGGTTGCCACAAGTTTACATCTACCGTTGGGGGGATATAATTTTGACTAGAGGCAAAATTGAACAACCAGTAAACTAGAGCGATCGCTAATACTCCCTTCAAAGAATCAAGTACTAAAACGAATGCTCCTGGCCCTTTTCCCAAGGTTCTTAGTACATTAGTTGCGCCAGTGGAACCTGAACCAACTTCCCGAATATCAATACCTTTTAACTGCTTCACAGCAATGTAGCCAGTGGGAAAAGAACCCAGCAGGTAAGCTATGACTACAATTGCCCCGCATAGAGTTAACCAAATAGCCATAATAAAATTCAAAATTCAAAATTCAAAATTTAAGAAAGTCAAGAGTAATACCTCTTGACCAATGATTCTTAGGAGTGCAGAGTGCTGAGTCTAATACCAATTCAATTAATGATTGCAATATATCCTTGGGTCAAGACGCGATGAATCGCGTCTCTACAAATGGTGTATTTGCCGCATTCTTTTTTTAAATTGGTATAACTTTTTACTCAAAATTAGGAACTAGCTCAACACTCCGCTACCACTAACGGAAAACTGTTTTGCCTAATGACAAATGACCAATGATAAATGACAAATTAAAAGTCATCATCATAGTTTCTCACTGTTTTGGGGTCAGGAGCAAAGGCTAACCACAAAGGAAATTGCAGCAGAGACAAACTGATTTGCTCCTCTGAATCATCAATGATAATTAAGGGTAGTTGATTGGCTTTCGTCAATCGGTCTGCTTTCTGAGCCAGAGCATCAGATGCCTCGAATAATACCACACCCCGGTCTGGGCCGAAATCAGGGCGACCGATTCCCAGACAGTCTTGTAAGCCGCGCCGCCATTCACCTAATCGCTCTGGTGTATTAGCTAAGACTAAAGTACGGACGCGATCGCCATACAGCTTGTGTAATATCGAAATCGCAGATGAAGCAATTAGGATATTCTGCAAACGGCTACCCATTGTCCGTAAACCACCCCGTCCCCCTTGGGTAAAAAACCAGTTAGAAACTCGTTCAGCGTGGATTGGTTCAAAGGTACGGCGTAGTTGCCACGGTGGGCCGTAATAATCCGGTTTATTGCGATATTGGTCAATTAAGCGGCGAATTTGCTTTGTAGTATCTTGAAACTGCTGTTGGGCAAATTGGGGTATTCCAGGTTGAGATTCAACTGGTTTAGCCTCTTTTACAGGTGGTTTTTCTCGTTCTACCACACTTGGCGTCAGTTGCAACTGCTCGGCAGCAGAGGCCAAATCCTGTAAGCTACCCGTGAGATAGTCTTTAAAACCCTGCACCCGAATTGCCAAGTCTTGGGATGTACCAGCAAAAGTGGTTCGCATCTCGTTGCGGATACGTTCTTGACGGCGTTCTAGTTGTTCTACAGAAATTTGCAGGGTTTGTTTGCGTTGTTCTAACTGCAACAGCGACTCTTGTACAAGTCGTCCCAGTGAGGTTTGAGTTTCACTCACCTGTGCCTTAAGGCTTTCGTAAGAAGCTTGCAGCTTGGCTATTTCTTCCTTGAGAGCAACTTCAGCGTTCTGCAACTCTGCCACTCGCTGCTCTGCTTCGGCATATAATGATTGATTTCCTGATCCTATTTCAGACCCCAGTGCGACATTTTCCGCTTCTAACTGCGCTACAAACTCGCCATTTGAATTTTCTGTTAGCTCTGTAGAATTTACCACTTCTGCATTGGAAATGAGTGGCTCAGAAGTTGTGTAGTCCTCTGATGAGCTACTGGCTGCTATTTCTACCACTGACTCAACAGATGGATTTTCTGTATTTTCAACTGCGTTGTTCTCTTCTTGTTTTTCTGCCAACCGCTCATCAATTGGTTCTGGGGTTTGAGATGCCTCTGGGTTCATAAACAATAGTGTAATTCCTATGACGCGAATAAATAGCTTTCAGAAATATTACAATTGACCTGCCATAAAAGTCCTGAGTTATGAGTGCTGAGTTATGAGTTTAGATCAAAACGACTCAGCACAGATGGTACTCAGCACTAAATACGCGGACAACGTTGTTCTAAGCAACTTTTCAGGGTGTTGGGATCAAATAAAATCGGCAAAAAGTGAATACTTTTAATTTCTTTAAAGTAAAACAGAATGGGGACTCCATTCCAGAAGATCCGCCAGTTTTGCCATTCTTGGTAGGGAAAGCGCCGAATTAATTTTTCGCCTCTATAAATATCTAAGTCGGTGGCGGTAAATTGCAACCGCAGCGTTAACGCCTGAAACATGAGAAACAAACCAAACAGTGTGAAAACTAAGCCTACCAACGGTTGTACCAACAGTAGTGGAATAGCGGCAATCACCAAGACTATCGGTATATTGTAACTAGGCTTGAGTTGCACGGTTGATGTGGAGCTAGGAGCAAATGAACTGGTCACAGTCTTAAATCCTGCTTTATTTAGTAGGAGGCATCTATCCTATTTTAGGAGGCAGGAGGCAGGAGTTAGCCCGGATTTCTCACTCATAGTGTGGGAGGTGTGGGAAGTGTGGGGAGTGAGGAGTTTTAACTAATAACTCCTAACTCCTAACTGATTAGTTTTATAAGCCTAAGAATGCACTGCCAGTCCCCTGAAACATTAACCAAGAAAGAAAAAAGTTGCTAACAAATATAATTAGTAAGGCAGTTACAACAGCGGTTGTAGTTGACTGTCCTACACCTTTGGCTCCTCCTGTTGTCGTCAATCCCCAGCTGCAACCAATTACGGCGATTAAAATACCAAAGCAACACGCCTTAATCATGGCGCTAAAAATATCCCAGATTCCAAGAAAGCTACGGGCTGAGTCTAAAAATACCGTATCAGACAGGTTGTAGATATTTGTCGCAATTATTAATCCTCCGAACATCCCTGTTACCAAAGACAGGAGGGTTAAAATTGGTAGCATTAAACAGCAAGCAAGAACGCGGGGGATAACCAGGTAATCGATTGGATCTGTTTTTAACATCAACATGGCATCGATTTGTTCTGAGACTCGCATAGTACCAATTTCTGCTGCAAAGGCAGAACCGACTCGTCCCGCCAAAACCACTGCTGTCAACACAGGAGCGAGTTCTCGTGTCAACGCTATAGAAAGCACTCCGCCGATAATGTTTCCGGCACCAAAGTTGATAAATTCCCGTGCCACCTGAATGGTAAACACCGCGCCAACGAAAATAGCCGTCAACAGGGCAATAAATAGGGAATCTGGCCCAACTGCTGCCATTTGTTCTAAGGTGTTGCGCCGATGGATTTTGCCCTTCAATAGGTGAACTAGTACTTGCCCACCCAGAAAAATCGCCGCCAGCAGCCGCTGACTCCATTCCCCTAAACTGGATTTGGATGTAGTCTGGTTCAATGTTCTGTAGCTAACTCGGTAACTGCCTTAAGAATAGCGGAAGTCATGGGGAATGGGGAATGGGGAATGGGGAATGGGGAATGGGGAATGGGGAATTGGGAATGGGGAATGGGGAATGGGGAATGGGGAATGGGCATTGAAAAGAGGCAGAGGGGCAGGGTGC
Organism: Nostoc sp. CALU 546; assembly: GCF_048836525.1. NCBI lineage: Bacteria > Bacillati > Cyanobacteriota > Cyanophyceae > Nostocales > Nostocaceae > Nostoc > Nostoc sp. CALU 546. The sequence goes on along the minus strand of NZ_JAWJTF010000005.1, from coordinate 10,823 downwards.
TGCTCTTGCTGAGGAGAAAACTCTTTTCCCTTGCTCCCTGCTCCCTGCTCCCCTGCTTCTTCACCACTCTCCGGATCAGGCTAAACATTAACTTAAATTAAAGATGTTCTCAGAAAATAAAGCTGTTACTAAACGTGCTACAGAGGAATAAATAGGTGCTAACCTTGGCTAGAATCTTGGTTTTGCAAGGTTTTTTCAGATTTCAGTCATTTTTTATATCCCCAGCATGTGCTGTAACTGGTAGCCGCTTCTTTTAATGAAAACTTAAGATTCTTGACAGATTGTCTGCTTAGGAGCGATCGCACGTATTGTAGAAATTGACAAACCGCTATCTAGCTCTTGTCATCTCTACTCACGGAGTTTGTCTTAAATGACTATTTTCACCAACTTTCTCCGCTCTCTACTACTGACGATCATTTTTAGTTTTGTCGCTCCCATGTTCCTCGTTGGCGGTGGGTTGCTCTTTCTATTCCTCATGGGTCACTTCCCTGGCTTACAAGAGTTAACTGAGGCGATCGCTACTGAGATTATCCATTTTCTCGCCACCTTTGGCAGTGGAACTCCCCTCCGCGGATTAGTTGTAATTAGTTTGACCTGTGCTTTCGTCGGAGCACTGTTTGATATGTACGTTTGTTATCGGTATCAAATATTACGAATAGATTCATAAATAGTGAAAATAGCTTTGTAAAGCGCTCATGGGCTGTAGAAGATAAGAAAAAGTGATATTCCCGACAGTGAAAGTACTACTGGTCTTAACCTAAATAGAGATTAGTGTTGCTGAGTAAAACTTTATGAATTAAATTGAGTACCAAATTTATTGATGAAATATTTATTAATCATTAGTTATTAGTTATTAATTACTAACAACTAGTATGGGTGTTTGACCGTAGTAAAATAATATTCAAAAATATTCAAAAAGTTAAAAAGTTATAATCCGAAGGGGTTTGAAATTTTGAATTCCGTAAAAAAGCTAAAATAGTCTGTACTAATTCATCACGTTGGACGCTAAACTAGAGTTTAGTATTTTGTGTTAGCTACAATCTTTAAGGACTTGATTAGCATTCATCGAGAATATCAAAATAAAACTCACTGAAAAATATAAAAATTTCCTTAAAATTATGATGAACACAATCCCGGCTCATGTTTCTTAACAGAGAAAAACAGGGCGTCTGACCGTTGGGCATCTTATATTGAATTTATTACGAGGTATGTTGACAGCTCATGATTTGGCCGTTTAAGCCCAAGTTTAGAAAACAAATTGCGCGGATTGAAATTACTGGTGCGATCGCCGGTGCTACTCGCAAACGCGTCCTAGAAGCCCTGAAAACTGTAGAAGAAAAAAAGTTTCCGGCATTATTGCTCCGGATCGATAGTCCTGGCGGTACAGTCGGAGATTCCCAAGAAATCTACAGCGCCCTGAAGCGTTTGCGCGAAAAAATCAAAATCGTCGCTAGCTTTGGGAATATTTCGGCATCTGGAGGAGTCTACATCGGCGTGGGAGCCGAATACATCGTCGCCAACCCAGGTACGATTACGGGTAGTATTGGCGTGATTCTGCGTGGGAATAACTTAGAACGCTTGCTAGAAAAAATCGGTGTTTCCTTCAAGGTAATTAAGTCTGGCCCTTACAAAGACATATTGTCTTTCGACCGGCAACTTACTCAACCAGAAGAAAATATTCTGCAAGAGTTGATTGACACAAGTTATCAGCAGTTTGTCCAAACGGTAGCAGATGGCCGTTCTTTAACAGTAGAAGCTGTGAAAAGTTTCGCCGATGGTCGGATTTTTACTGGACAGCAAGCCCTAGAGTTAGGTGTTGTAGACCGCCTGGGCACAGAAGAAGATGCCCGCCGCTGGACAGCAGAACTAGTCGGACTTGATCCGGAAAAAACTCTCTGCTATACCCTAGAAGAACGTAAACCCTTATTGAGTCGTCTTCTACCAGGGAGTCGTCAGTTTTCATCAGGAATTGGGGCTGGTATTGATTGGCTCGAATTTGAAATGTCTACTAGTGGTTTACCGTTGTGGTTATATCGACCCTAATATGAGTTAGGAGTTATGAGTGAGAAGTTGAGAGTTTTAACTCCTAACTCCTAACTCCTAACTCCTAACTCCTAACTTTTATGTTTTCAGGAGGATTTTGGCGTGGACTGGCAAATGCGGGCTATTCGCGGAGCAACAACCGCTTCAGAAAATACTGTTGAGGTAATTCAAGAGGTAGTTACAGAACTACTAGATGAACTAGAAAACCGGAATCAATTCCAGCCCAGGGATATTATTAGTGTTACTTTCTCAGTGACACGCGACTTGGATGCTATTTTCCCAGCTGCGATCGCCAGAGCGCGTCCTGGTTGGGATAATGTGGCCATGTTGGATGTGCAGCAAATGCACGTCGAAGGCAGCTTACAGCGCTGCATTCGGTTCTTAATCCACGCCTATCTGCCAGCCTCCGCCTCAATTCATCATATTTATTTACGCAACGCCGCCAGCTTGCGCCCCGACTGGAGTTTGCCTCAGTCTTTACAAACATCACAGCCAGCAGTTAAGTCAAAGGTGTAAAATACCGAGATTAATAAATAAAAGCGAGTCGCTAAGAACGCCAAGGGAAATAATCGTCATCATTTGTAGAGAATTGGTATTAGAGCGATGTAAATTTTATGGCTCAACGCTTAGATTTCAGAGTAGATATTGAAGAAGCCATAAAAACGCTAAACCTTTCTTCCGATGATTTCAGGTTAGTTAGCCTTCATGAATACGAAGAGATATTGGTGTCAACTCTTGAGCGATTCACAACCTTGGGTAAAAAAGGACTAAATTATTCCTACTGGTGGAGTTCATTCAAAGAACCGTCTTGCTCAATTCATCTCGAATATGCACCTGACATTTTGAAAGAACTTGTACCTTTAGAAGAAACAGTGTGGTTTGTGGCTGAAGACTGGAAAAGAACTAAACAGCATGGTAATTTTTGGCTCTATGAGGGTGAGATCGCGGTAATTGCCGACCTAATAGGAGAAATGTACGGGTTTGAATATTACATAGTCTCGAAGAAGTTTGAGTGGCTACTGGGTGAAGATCGTCACGGGATATTGATTGGTGTTGGGCAGTCTATGACTGAAAAGATAGAATACTTAAAATCAAATCGTGAAAATATCAAATCGGTTCATCTTGATAGGTTTCAAACAACTTCTAAAATCATTGGTTAGGCGATCGCATTTATCATAAAGTACTATTCAGCTATATGTTAAAAACAATTCAAGGAATTTATAAAAACGGCAAAATTGAATTAGCTGAAACACCAGAAGGTATCACTGAAAGTTTAGTGTTTGTCACCTTCCTAGGAACTAAACCCAGCCAATGGCCAGAAATAATCATGCAATATTCAGGTATAAAAGAAAGTATTATCTTTGAATCATATCGAGAAGAACTAATACCACCGAGCGAAATAGAATTTTAATTATCTAGGACTTACGCATTGACAGAAAATACCAAATATGGATTCTTTGAAAAAGCACGTCTGTCGTAGGGGTAAAGTACAATGCTAAACCCCTACAGATGACTATCGAAGAATGATTAATAAAAGGCTGAAACGACCCATTTTCGGATATGCATTTCTTAAATTAGCTGGTTCACCTATTGGTGCTTATGATGTACTTATAGCAGCCACCGCAGTAATCAATAATCATATTGTGGTGACATCTAATGTCCGAGAATTTCAAAGAGTACCTAACTTGCAAATCGAAAATTGGCGTTCTGTGTGAATAGCTGACTCCTCCCAAATGCAAAGCTTAAAGCTTCCATAACAAGATGTTGTATTTGCTTCTATATTAAAGTATCTGTTCAGCAAGCTAACTTTGTTTAAACTACTCAGATATATTAGTATTTTTCTCATTACCGCCTGTTTGCTATTTGCTTGTCATACTTCATCACCTACCGAATTTAAACGCCCTCCCTTGAAAGTGCAATTTGCATCTTTTATTGGAGAGTATCCAGGCATCATTGCTCAAGAAAAAGGATTCTTCAAAGCCCAAGGTGTAGATGTTGAACTAACTTATAAACGATACACCCAATTGGAAAGAGCAAATTTCAGTGCGGGTAAGTATGATGGTATTACAGCGTCCTTGGGAAGTTTTATTATCTTGAGTGCCACAAATCCTGATATACAAGGCGTGCTGGTTATAGATGAATCAACAGGAGCAGATGTAGTAGTCGCCCAACCACAAATAAAAACTGTCGCTGACTTGCAAGGGAAAAAGCTAGGTGCAAATCTAGGCGGTTTTAGCGAACTTTTCGTGACTGAGATGTTGAAAAGTTCCAACTTCACCAGCGATGATGTGAAATTGGTTAAATTAGAGGCTTTAGAAATTCCTCAAGGCCTTAAAAATAATGTTATTCAAGCCGGACACACTTGGCAACCCCATCTTTCTGAAGCTATTAAATCTGGGGGACATATCCTATTTACCAGCAAACAAACCCCTGGCTTGATTTTAGATATGATTATCTTTCGCAATGATACAATCCGCGATCGCCCCGAAGACGTTCGTGCATTTGTGCGAGGATGGCTGCAAGCCGCAACCTATTGGAGGGCAAATCTTCAGGAAGGAAACGCGATCGTCAGCAAAGCCTTAAAAATTCCTAACAATACACTCTCTCTGGAGGGAGTAAAGCTAACTGATTTAGCTGAAAATCAAAAATTATTTCAATCTGGCAACCCTAACTCTATCTACAAAACTGCCAAGATATATGCAGACTTTTTTATTCGCTCTGGAAACGTGACACGCCTTCCTGAGCTAAAAAGTTTGTTTAATTCTTCCTTCTTGAACCCTCCTTCCTAGTTTAGAGCCATGCAGCAGCCTTTTTTGGGCAGCATCCGTACAAAGTTGATCGCCTCGTTTCTGATTGTTGCTTTGATTCCGTTGCTGTTATTGGCATTTATCAACAAACAGACAACTCAAAAAGCACTAACTGAAAACGCCCGACAAGCCCTATCTGCGGCGGCTAACGAAACTGCTAACAGAATAGATGCCTTTATTGATGGAAATCTCAATGCCGTGCGTGTAGAGGCGATTTTACCAGGTTCGGCACGCTACCTCAGCCTAACTCCAAAACAGCGAGATGACAGCCCCGAAATGCAATTGGCGATAGAAACATTAATTCGTCTCAGTCGCAAAGATATGCTCAATGTTCTCTCTTATGCTTTGCTCGACTTAAGCGGGAAAAATGTATTGGATACACATACATCGAACATTGGCAAAGATGAATCAGTTCAAGATTATTTTCAAAAACCACTGCAAACAGGGTTATCCTTTGTTTCTAGCATGAAGCGATCGCCAACAATTCCTGACCTTGTTACCCTGTTTTTTAGCAGTCCGGTTCGCAATGCCAAGGGAGATATATTGGGTGTATTGCGTGTTTCATACAATGCTACTGTTGTCCAGCAGTTAGTAACTCGACAAACTGAACGGGCTGGGGCAAAATCCTTTGCTATTCTTTTAGATGAAAATAATATTTATCTGGCACATAGCACTGCACCAAAACTACTTTTTAAATCAATTGTGCCTCTGCCTTTAGATGTTGTAACTCAACTACAAAGGAAAGGGCATTTGCTTAATTCTCCTCTCAAAGAAGTGGCAACTAATGAGTCAAAACTTAAGCAAGCATTAGATAATAAACAGTCATATTTAATTGCATCTTTGTCAGCAACAGGTAATCAGGTTAATCTGATTGTGATCGCTCATTTAAAATATAAACCTTGGTCTGTGTTGTTCGCACAACCCCTTGCTGTTGCCCTAGCACCTGTAGAAAAGCAAATTCGTGACGCAATGTTTCTATTTGCAATTATTGCTTCAGTAGTGACAATTATCGCTTTTGCCATTGGACAACTGCTAACAAAACCAATAATTTACCTTACGAATATAGTTTTCCAATTTACCGCAGGTAACTTAGATATCCGCGCCAAAATTAGCTCAAAAGACGAAATAGGTCAACTGGCGAAATCGTTTAACAACATGGCACTTCAGTTACAAACATCTTTGGAAACTTTGGAACAAAGGGTAGAAGAGAGAACAGCAGAGTTAGTAGTTGCTAAAGAAACAGCAGAAGATGCAAATCTTAAACTAGAACAACTGGTAAATCTAGATGGTTTGACTCAGGTAGCTAACCGTCGCTGCTTCAATGCACGACTGCAAGCAGAATGGAAACGCCTTGCAAGAGAACAACAACCCCTGTCACTGATTTTATTCGATGTTGATCAATTCAAATCTTACAACGACTGCTATGGTCATCTTGAAGGCGATTATTGTCTAATCAGAATAGCGCAAACAGTGCAACAAATAGTTAATCGTCCTGGTGATCTAGTAGCACGTTATGGAGGAGAAGAATTTTCGGTACTCCTTCCCAATACTGACTTAGCAGGAGCAATCAAAGTAACACAAAATATTCAGCAAGCAATTTACGCTCAGTCCATTCCCCATGCACAGTCTGATGTCAAGGATATCGTCACAGTTAGTTTGGGTATTACTTGTGTCATACCCATTTGCGACATTAAACCAGATACACTCATCGCTTCAGCCGATAAAGCACTGTACAATGCCAAACAAAAGGGGCGCGATCGCTATTGTACGTTTGGCTGATTTACATTTATACCCAGTCTTGGCAGTGTTTTAGCAGCGATCGCTCAGGGTGTGGTTGTTGAAATCAGAGATTTTTGACGCGTTGGCGCAGATCAATCTAGACATCGCTTTATGCAACAACTCTATTCTTTTTGGTGATGAAACCGAATTCCTAAAAAGATGTCGTAAACAAACTCAAAAAAGTCCTTTTTCTGCAACAATCCTGAAGTTTGATAACAGCCTTTTTCATCTAAGAGGGGCTTCATAACATAGTATGCAGGTTGGTAATTATACCAAGGAATCGAAGGCCACAAATGATGAATTAAGTGGTAATTCTGTCCCATAATTAGGATATTGAGAACTTGGTTTGGGTAGACGCGAGCATTTTTCCAGCGATCGCGCTCCGCGAAAGGATAATAAAATATATGCTGAGATTTCTGAGACGACGAGAGTTAGGATCAGAAAGTATTCTGTCGCACGCATACTAACTATATGACATCCACATCGCGTGTTGTTCATAGCGACCCCGATATATTGGGGGGAACGCCTGTTTTTATTGGTACTCGTGTGCCGATAAAAACCTTGCTTGATTATCTAGAAGCAGGTGACTCACTGGATGAGTTTTTAGATCACTTTCCCAGTGTCAGCCGTGAGCAAGCGATCGCCGCTCTCGAATTAGCAAAGGAAATGCTAACCGCCTATGCGAATTCTGCTTGATGAGTGTGTTCCACGACCCTTAAGGCGTGAACTTACTGATTATGAGGTACGCACAGTTGTGGAAATGGGATGGTCAGGCAAAAAGAATGGCGAACTGTTGCAACTGATGATCCAAGAGAGTTTTACGATTCTCCTAACAACAGACCAAAACTTACGATATCAGCAAAACTTGCAAGAGGCTGGAGTTGCGGTCGTTGTTCTGGTGGCATCTAGTAATCGTCTGCCTGATTTACTTCCATTGATACCCAGTGTTCGCAGTGTCTTAGCAACGATCGCTCCGGGTATGGTTGTTGAAATCGGGGATTTTTGACGTGAGCTTCACACAACAACTCTATTCTTTTTGGTGATGAAACCGAATTCCTAAAAAAATGTCATAAACAAACTCAAAAAAGTCCTTTTTCTGTAACAATCCTGAAGTTTGATAACATCCTTTTTCATCTAAGAGGGGCTTCATAACATAGTATGCAGGTTGGTAATTATACCAAGGAATCGAAGGCCACAAATGATGAATTAAGTGGTAATTCTGTCCCATAATCAGAATATTGAGAACTTGGTTTGGGTAGACGCGAGCATTTTTCCAGCGATCGCGCTCCGCAAAAGGACGATGGGGCAAATAGTCAAAAAATAATCCCAGGGCTATCCCCACCACAAAAGCTGGTATAAACCAAAAATTCAGAATGTAACCCAAAAAGTTGTACTGCACTGAGATATAAACAATTACACCAACAATTAAGCGGCTGATGAACCATTCCCATAGCTCATATTTACGCCACAGTCGCCGTTGAAAGAAAAATACCTCATGGTACAAAAAACGCACTGCAATCAACCATAGTGGGCCACCAGTAGAGACATAATGATCTGGGTCGTCTTTAGGATGGTTGACATGACCATGATGCTGTAAATGCACCCGCGTAAATACTGGAAAAGCAAAAGCTAGCATCAACGCACTGCCATGCCCTAACATCGCATTCATTACCCGGTTGCGATGGGCTGATTGGTGACAGGCATCATGAATTACTGTTCCAGCACAATGCAAGGCAAGGGTGTTAACGCTAAAGCACAGCCAGTGCGGCCATTCCCAAAGCCAGTAACCAAAGTTAGATAACACCAGCATTGCTACAGCTACCAAAAACAGCAGTAGCGTGGGATTAAAATCACCAGGAGGCGCTAAAAATTCCTTGGGTGGGATTGTCAGTGGCTTTTGTGCCTCCGATGTGATCATCTCTAACATTGACTCCTTCTTAATCAAACATTACGAATATACGATAAATATTAGGGAACAATAAAGTTTTGTAACTTTTTGTATAGCAATATTTATCCACAGCTTTGCATATCAGTAGATGAATAACGCTATGATTCCAGACAAGAACTAATCTTTACTGATAAGTGGGGTATGACAATTGGCAAAAAGTTGATGGGATAAACTCTTTCGTTGGGAGGATGGATACAAGATTGATGTACTATATCTAGTCTATCCCACAGCCCCCACTCTCCCATAAACCCTCTCTAACTGTTTATATCTTATTGATATAGCAGTGACTGAAAAGGAGATGCCACTTAAGTTACGATGACTTCCCAGATAGCTCCCTAACTTCAGCCCCTATGCAATTAAGAGATTCTCTGCGCCGGACAAAAATTGTCGCTACTATTGGCCCCGCCACTAGCAGTCCTGAAATGCTCAAGGCAATTATTGAAGCGGGAGCCACGACGCTGCGGCTAAACTTCTCCCACGGAACTCATGCCGACCATCAGCGTAGTATTCGCTTAATTCGGCAAACCGCTTTTGAATTAAATCAGCCAGTGGCTATTCTTCAAGACTTGCAGGGCCCAAAAATTCGCTTGGGGAAGTTTGACAACGGGTCTATAGTTTTGGCAAAAGGCGATCGCTTCACCTTGACAAATCGTCCAATAGTAGGGACGCAGGAAATTAGTTGCGTCACCTACGATTATTTAGCCGAAGAAGTCCCAGTTGGTGCAAAAATTCTCCTCGATGATGGACGAGTAGAAATGCTTGTAGAGGAGATTAATCGGGACAAAGGTGATTTACATTGTCGCGTCACCGTACCTGGTAAACTTTCTAACAACAAAGGCGTAAACTTTCCCGGCGTTTACCTGTCAATTAAGGCAATGACCGACAAAGACCGAGAGGATCTGATGTTTGGTCTAGATCAAGGTGTCGATTGGGTGGCACTTTCCTTTGTCCGCAATCCGCAGGACATGATCGAAATTAAAGAACTAATTTCCAGTACAGGTAAGCAAGTGCCAGTAGTGGCCAAAATTGAAAAGCACGAAGCAATCGAACAAATGGAGGCGATTCTGGCTTTGTGTGATGGCGTAATGGTTGCCAGAGGCGACTTAGGGGTGGAATTACCCGCAGAAGATGTTCCCGTACTTCAAAAGCGGTTAATTGCCACAGCAAATCGCTTGGGGATTCCCATCATCACAGCTACTCAGATGTTAGATAGCATGGTGAGCAATCCCCGTCCCACCCGCGCTGAAGTGTCGGATGTGGCAAATGCGATTTTAGATGGCACAGACGCGGTGATGCTCTCCAATGAAACTGCTGTGGGTAGCTTTCCTGTAGAAGCAGTGGCGACGATGGCACGAATTGCCGAACGTATGGAGCAGGAAGAATCCCAACACTTAAACTTACGTTCTGTCAGAGATGCTCGGCGCTCTATTCCTAATGCGATTAGTCAAGCTGTCGGTCAAATTGCCGAACAACTAGGCGCAGCAGCAATCATGACCCTAACGCAAACTGGGGCAACAGCTCGTAATGTCTCTAAGTTCCGTCCCCAAACACCGATTTTAGCAGTGACGCCTCATGTGAATGTGGCGCGGCAGCTACAGATGGTGTGGGGAGTAAAACCGCTGTTGGTACTAGGATTACCTTCCACAGGTCAGACATTTCAAGCTGCGATCAATGTGGCTCAGGAGCTTAAGTTACTGTCTGAGGGAGATTTAGTCGTGATGACCGCGGGTACACTCCAGGGAATTTCCGGCTCCACAGATTTGATTAAAGTAGAGGTGGTGACGGCGGTATTAGGTCACGGAATTGGACTAGGACAAGGTTCAGTGAGTGGTCGCGCACGGGTGGCAAATACTGGCATGGATGTGAGTAACTTTAATCCCGGAGACATATTGGTTGCACCGCGCACTAGTGCCGATTTTGTCGAGGCAATTCGTAAATCTGGTGGAATTATTACGGAAGATGAAAGTCTCACAAGTCACGCAGCAGTAATTGGTTTACGTCTTGGTGTACCAGTGATTGTTGGCGTGAAGCAGGCAACCCAGGCGATTCGGGATGGGGCGATTATAACCCTGGATCTACAACGGGGTTTGATTTACTCTGGGGCGGTGAGAACGTCTTAGATTAGGGATTGGGGACTGGGGACTGGGGACTGGGGAGCAGGGGGCAGGGGGCGGGGGGTAAGGGGGACAGGAGGAGGAGAATTAATAACCAATGCCCAATGACCCATGCCCAATGCCCAATGACCA
>NZ_JAWJTF010000075.1:0-46787 GCF_048836525.1 Nostoc sp. CALU 546 | reverse complement strand
GGATAGCCATATTTCCGCAGCAGGCGCTTGACTAATCTCCGCAGATTCGCTTTGACACTCTCTTTTACAGTCCAGTCAATCGTGACATTACGGCGGATTGTCTCTACTAAGTCACGAGCGATCGCTTGGAGGATTTTATCCCCTAATGCCTGCACAGAAGTATCATTTAAATCTAAGGCATCATAAAAAGCTAATTCATCCTCAGTTAATCCCAAATCCTCACCGCGTTTATAGGCTTCCCGAATTTCTCTTGCGAGTTCAATTAATTCTTGCATTACCTGGGCGGTTTCAATAGCACGGTTCTGGTAGCGTTGAATTGTCTGCTCTAGCATTTGAGCAAAGGAACGGGATTGTATCAAGTTACGGCGCGAACGGGTTTTAATCTCGTCATTAATTAATTTCCGTAGCAATTCCAAAGCCAAATGTCTCTGGGGGAGTAGGCGCACGTCTGCTAAAAATTCATCCGAAAGGATGGAAATATCAGGATTTTGCAGCCCAGCAGCTGCGAAAATATCCACCATCTGATCTGTTGCAACAGCGTTAGAAACAATCTGCCGAATCGCACTATCTAAATCTTCTGGACTGTTACCCCCGGCTGTGGTGTGTTTAACAAATGCGGCGCGAATAGCTTGGAATAAACCAACTTCATCCCGAATTGCGATCGCTTCATCACTGGAACTGCACAATGCAAAAGCTTTGGCTAATTCGTTCACAGCTTTAATAAACTGCTGCTGTCCATCTTCTAATCCCAGAATATGATCCATCGCAGCGGGGATGATGGAGACACGCACTGTTGCTGTACCTGTAAAGAACAACTGATAATCGAAACCATCTAACAGTGCTGTCACGGTTTCATACTTCGCCAACATTACAGCGATGGCTTCTTCTTGAGGAATGCCAGTTTGACCTTTATCAAGAGCAGTATATTCTCTCAAGGCTGCTTTGAGTTGGTCAGCAATGCCCAAGTAATCCACAACTAAACCACCGGGCTTGTCTTTAAATACGCGGTTAACTCTGGCTATGGCTTGCATTAAACCATGACCACGCATCGGTTTATCTATATATATACTGTGCAGACATGGGGCATCAAATCCTGTTAGCCACATATCCCGCACAATCGCCAATTTCATAGAGTCGTGTTCTTTTTTAAACCGTTTAGCTAATTCTTTGCGTCTTGACTTGGTGCGAATATGTTGTTGCCATTGGGGGCCATCGGCGGCTGAACCGGTCATAACAACTTTGAGAACGCCTTTGTTATCGTCAGGATCATGCCAATCGGGGCGGAGTTGAATAATGGCATTATATAAATCTACACAAATTTGACGACTCATACAGACAATCATTGCTTTCCCATCAATGATTTCTTGGCGACGTTCAAAGTGTTCTACAATATCTTGAGCGACTAAAGCAATGCGTTTTTCTGCACCTACCAAAGCCTTCAAAGTTGCCCATTTAGTTTTTAATTTTTCTTTAGTTGACTGTTCCTCCGATTCTGTGACATCTTCAAATTCGGGGTCAATTTTGGGGCGTTCTGATTCTGTTAATTCCAGTTTCGCCATGCGTCCTTCATAGTAAATGCGGACGGTGGCTTCATCCTCAACGGCTCTTTGAATATCATAAATATCGATATATTCACCAAATATCTTTGGTGTGTTGATATCAGTTGATTCTATAGGAGTGCCAGTAAAGCCAATAAATGAGGCATTTGGTAAAGCATCTCTTAAATGTTTAGCAAAGCCGTAAGCAATATAAGTGTCGCTTTCATTCCTGTTTTGGACAACACGCGCTTCCAGTCCATATTGGCTGCGGTGGGCTTCATCCGCGATGAAAACAATATTGCGACGGTCAGATAATTTCGGGTATTTTTGTTTTGGTTCTGGTGCGAATTTTTGAATAGTGGTAAAGACAACGCCACCAGATGGCACTTGCAAAAGTTCTGTTAAATGTTCTCGGCCTTCGGCTTGGACTGGGTTTTGTCGCAGCAAGTCAGAACAGTCAGCAAAAGTAGTAAATAATTGCTCATCTAAATCGTTGCGATCTGTGAGAACAACCAGAGTTGGGTTTGCCATTTCTGGATGCTGAATAATTTTTCCAGCGTAGAATGCCATTGTTAAACTCTTACCACTGCCTTGAGTGTGCCACACCACGCCCACTTTTTTATCGCCTGATGGTGATGTGGCTGTGACAGTCCGTTTAATGGCTTTATTCACAGCATGGAATTGGTGGTAGCCAGCCATTTTTTTAATAATGTCGCTACCGTCAACTTCAAAAACAATGAAGTGTTTTAGTAAGTCGAGGAAGCGGTGTTTTTCAAAAATACCTTTAATTAATACTTCTAATTCTGCGGTCTTTTTAGGGGCAATTTCATCACCTTCGATAGTGCGCCAAGGCATGAACCATTCCCAATCGCCGGTGAGGGTTCCCACTCTGGCTTCTGTGCCGTCTGAGACTACAAGAATCTCGTTGAAGGGAAATAAACTAGGAATATCCTGTTTATAAGTTTGGAGTTGCTTAAATGCACCTTTAATTGTAGCGTTTTCATCGCCTGGATTTTTCAGTTCAATTACACCCAAAGGTAAGCCGTTGATAAATACTACGACATCAGGACGGCGGTCTTTTTTATTTTCGATAACGGTAAATTGATTAACTACTAGCCAGTCGTTATTATCCGGGTTAGTAAAATCAATTAATTTAACTTGGTCATAAACAACCCTTTCTGGTGTCTGGTACTCAACATTTACGCCATTTGTGAGGAATTTATGGAAGCGACGGTTATTTTCAAATACATTAAGGGTTTCGCTACGGGTAATTTTGCGAATGGCTTCTTCAATAGCATCGCTGGGAATTTGGGAGTTAATTATTTCTAGGGCGGAACGCAAACGGGGAAGAAGAACTACATCAGCGTAGTCTTGGCGTTCGGCGTTAGGTTCGTCGGGGGCAATTTCCGAGGCATGGAGAGTGGAGTAGTTTAATTGTTCAAACCATTCGAGAGTAGCGGCTTCCACATCGCCTTCGGTGAGTTTTGCCATCGGTATATTTTAAATTGAATCCCGTGTATTCCTCATTATAAGTATATTTTTTATCAATGTACACCCGGAAGGGCGACCTCAAAAGCACATTAAACCAATAATGTTTTTCCACCAATTGGTTGATGATACAAAGTCAATAAGAGTTATTGTAATTTTCAAATATTCTCGATTTGAAATTTTCGCGGATTTTTCAAAATAAAAATATTATTTTCTTTAACCAAATCACCTGTACATCTTACAGGTAAGCGTTCTTGATAAGCTTTTATTGCCAAAATATAATCATGGTCGATAAATTCGGCTGTGATTTTGCGTAATTTATCAAATACTGGACAAACAATGGTAACATCTCCACTTAATTTATCTTCGTTGGGAGTTGCAAGTTGCGTGATAAAGCCTTGAATTTTTAAATTAGGATAGTCATTAACAAATTTGCTTAAAATTTCGATATTAGAAATATTTTCGGAAGTTGCTAGTGTTTCGATAACTTCACGAACTCTAGGAAGATAATCTCCTAAATCTTTTGTACTGGGTAGCAATATTTCAAATTCTCCTTTTTCTGCTGCTTGCTTGTGCCAGATTGTGGCATTATCAAGAAAGGGTCGGTCTTCTTGCCAACCGTGAGATTGCAAATACTCTCTCAGTTGTTGTGGTTCTATATTTTTGATAATTTCCGCATCTTGCACTGTAACTTTCATGGTTGTACTCCTTGACCGATACCTTGCATAATTGACTGGAGAGCAGGAACTGTAAATTGATTATTTATTGACATGGTGACAGTTACAGTCGATGTGTTTTGTGTTTCGGGCATTCCTCGCAGGGAGAACCAATAGCCGCAATACCTCATACAAAGTTCTTGTTCTGATTGTTGCACCCAGTCGCCTAAGTTGTCGGGAAGTAAAACTACAATTAAGATTCTAGGAACGGCAAAGTCAACCATTCGTAAATCATTGTAGTTTTTCAGTTTGAGAGGGTAGCGGATAGCGTTATCGTTGAGGACATCCCTTGATGTTGATTTTAGCTGTAATTCCAAGCGAGGCGCACGGATGCGTCCCATAATACCTGTGGCTGCTATTCCCCAGTCTACGCTGTCGTCGTCTACGGCTGGTTTGTAGAGAGAATAACCTGCAACACTGGTAATGGCTTGGAGATAGGCGTTGCTAAATTGTTCTTTCTGTTGGTTGATGTCCACTAATAATTGGGTTTATTTTGGATGCAATTTTGAGTTTACATTGCCTTTGCTGCTATTTTCTCAGCTTCTTTGACGCGGATTTCGCCTGATAGGAGTTTGGGTAGTAGGGTGTCGCGGATAGATGCGAGGCTGCGGGATTGTTCACAGTTAGAGCGAAAGAGTGCGTAAAAACGAGACAATTCAGATCCAAACACAACGCTAATTTGACTAGAAGGTAATAGAAACGGTATGCGAAATAGATTTCCTTGATTTAACTTAGGTTGAACTGCTCCAGTAACATAAGGGCGAATATTAGTTTGTTTCAAGAAAAGCATGAGATGTTCACTACTAATATCATTAGCTCCTTGTAATACATGAGCGTGGTTATTTACCCAAAACTTTCCCCAAACATACTGGAGGATTGGATGATCATCGTCATCAATTACTGAACCATCCTCTCCCATTAGTACATAAACACCCTCAAATAGATAATCATCTACATAATCCATGACTGATGCTGCGCCATAGTAAGGATAATTACCCTGTCTTTGTGCGCGTTCACGACTGGACAAAGGAATGCGCTTTGAATCGTAAATCTTTAAAACGTCACCTAAACTTACTTGTTTCCACCCCTTCGGAATTATCCCCAATGCCGACTCCTCAAACTCATCAGGGAACAGTTCAGCAGTTGCAGCATCCATCCCTGCGGGTTGTCGTCCTTCCATCTTGGCGCGAACTGGATCAAAGTCCACAAACCAGGATTTGAAGATTGCCCGTGCCATTGCTTCCAGCGTCTGGTTCATCTCCCGGTTCAGTTCGATTTTATCATCGAGTGTGCCGAGGATGTGGGCGATCGCTTTCTGTTCGGGGAGGGGAGGAATTACAAAAGGGAGTGCTGATAAAATTGATGTGTTTAAGTTCGGCATGGTAGCACCAACAGCATGGCGAACTATCCACCCACGAACGCTAGGATGACCTAAATAGTAAGACGCATAGAAAGGGTCAACTTCACTGTTTCCAAATCTAACCCGAAGACAACCAGTACCGCAAAGCCAACCATCTTCTTCTGCACGAATTAAAGCTCGACGTTCAACATCACCACGCCTGCTATAAACAATATCTCCTGTTTGTACTAAGTAACGGCTGAGTCTAGCAGCATCCTCTGGGGTAATACGTGCAATTCCTTCTGTGAAAACACGGTTATCACCAATGTTTTGGGGCATTATGGATGGAATACCAAAAGGTACATAATCAGAGGCGTGTAATTGACTCCCAAAGGGGCCAGTTTGGATATTTCCGCCACTTCTTATACAAGCTTCACCCAGAGTAGTCACTTCCCAAGAAGCAATTAAAGAACTAAAAAGGGACTCAACCACCATACCCCAACCCCCGCAAACTTTCCCTAATCACCTGCTCCAACCTTGCCGACTCCTCAAACTGCTGCTCTAACTTCTTCGTCAAATGCAACATCTTCTCCTCAAACGCCTCATCATCATCCTCAAGTTCCTCTGCCCCCACATATCGCCCTGGTGTGAGAACATAGCCATGTGAGACAATCTCTTCTAACTTGGCACTTTTACAAAAACCAGGGATATCCTCATAGTTACCCGCTTCCTTCCCACCCCGCCAAGCATGGTAAATTTGGGCAATGCGCTTTATGTCTTCAACCGTCAATTCCCGGTGTACTCGGTCAAGTAAAACCCCCATCTTCCGCGCATCGATAAATAATGTTTCCCCAGTGCGATCGCGGAACAAGCCATTTTTCTTATTCCGTGCCAAAAACCACAAACAAGCGGGAATTTGGGTGTTGTAAAATAATTGTCCCGGCAACGCCACCATACAATCCACTAAATCCGCATCAATAATTGATTGGCGAATATCACCCTCTCCCGACTGGTTAGAACTCATGGAACCATTCGCCAACACAAAACCAGCGATACCATTTGGCGCAAGGTGATGTATCTTGTGCATTACCCAAGCATAGTTAGCATTGCTCATGGGTGGAGTGCCATACTTCCAACGGGTGTCTTCTCGCAACCGATCTCCGCCCCAATCGCTCATATTAAAAGGGGGATTCGCTAGGATAAAATCAGCTTTCAAATCTTTGTGCAAATCGTTGTGGAAAGTATCAGCATTGCGATCGCCCATATTCCCTTCAATCCCGCGCAGTGCCAAATTCATCTTGCACAGCTTCCAAGTTGTGGGATTTGACTCTTGCCCATAAATAGAAATATCGCCAACCTTCCCGCCGTGCGCTTCCACGAATTTTTCTGACTGCACAAACATTCCACCGGAACCACAACAAGGGTCATAAATCCGCCCTTTGTAGGGTTCAATCATTTCAACTAATAGCTGCACCACACAACGCGGTGTATAAAATTGTCCACCTCTTTTACCTTCTGCACTAGCAAACTGCCCCAAAAAGTATTCGTAAACTCCACCCAAAATATCTTTTGAACGGCTTTCTGCATCTCCTAAACCAATCTTGGCAATTAGGTCAATGATTTCTCCCAGCAGTTGTTTATCCAGGGCTGGTTTGTTGTAATCTTTGGGTAATACGCCTTTAAGGGATGGATTTTCTTTCTCAATCGCATCCATCGCGTCATCTAAGAATTTACCGATCGTAGGTTGTTTAGCGTTAGCTTGCAGAAATGACCATCGTGCCTCTTTGGGAACCCAGAACACATTTTCAGCCGTGTACTCGTCGCGGTCTTCTGGATCAACGTGGGGTTGCTCTGAGTATATGTTGTAAAGTTCACTGAAGGCATCGGAAATATATTTCAGAAAAATCAGCCCCAGGACGACGTGCTTATACTCGGCTGCATCCAAATGACCCCGCAATTTATCCGCAGCAGCCCACAGGGTTTGCTCAAAACTTAATTTCGCTCCGTTGCCGTTTTTCGGCTCGGTTTTTTTCTGACCACGCGCCACTAAAATACTACTCCTTTAAATAATCAGCGATCGCTGCTAAATCGGATATTGCCCTGTTAAGCCGATTTAACATCGCTTCTGCTACTTCTGGTTCGGCGTTAACAGTTGCTAACTTTTCCCGTACATCACGTTCTAGAGCTTCTACCCACAATGACATACCAGTGCGACGGATTGCGGCTAATAACCCCATATTCGTTAAGACAGCCAATTGAAAACCAACTTGGTCTTGTCCACCATAGCCAAGGTATCCATCGCTCAGTTCCAACTTCTCTGGGGTAAATTCGATGTATTGGTCAAAAGTAATACTAGCAGGTTCAAGCCTGGGTTGTGGGAGTTCTGGTTTATTGTTTGTCATGATAAATGCAAGCTGCAAGCTGTTTATAAGTTTTTGGTTCTAAATCAGCAGTAATTTTTTACTGCAAAAATTCCACATTGGAGAAAAATACTGTAATTAATACTGCATTATCTACTGCTTTTTTGCAGTAGATTTGCTGTTTCTTTAATCAAAGCCCTGAGTAGCTTGGCTTTCGTCAGCCCTGTATATTCGGTAAGCTGTTCTAACTGCTCATAGCTTTCTTCATCTAGGTCAACCGTAATCCGGGTTGTCTTTGCTGGCTGCTGCTCCTTAATTTTGTCTAGTAAATTAGGGGTTGATTTTTGAGAAGACTTCTGGGGTTGTTTTACCTGCCGTTCTGGTTTTAGTTTTGCAGTAGGCTCTGGTTCCATCTGCTGCAAATTAATTTCCGATAGCAAATCTGTTAGAGAATTCCGAGATTTTTTATTCATTTAGCTAACCTCAGAATTTCCAAAAATAATTTATGGTAATCCTCTTGAGCTTCTTGTGACCCCTTCATTCCCCAAACAGTGGTTTTTTGGAGGAAGCAATCAGCGATCGCTTGGCGCTGATAAATTACTTGTTTAAATCCAGTGATACCCAGTTGAGTGATGACTTCTTGGGCTTCCCGAAGCAATTTAGTATTTTTAATTGCTCTGTTGACGAAAATCCCAGCCTTGGGCAACCCCTGCCTAGCATTTTGAATTTGCCGCACCATCTTTACCGCAGATGCTGCTGACATCAAATCCAGTCCGCTAGGGGTAATCGGAATTACTGCAATTTTTGCAGTAAGCAGTGTGCATCTGGTGGCATCACCTAGATTGCCAGCATTGTCCACTATCAGAAAATCTGATCGATTTTCAAGTTGAGGAATTTCTTCGGCCAGCGTGTCAGGGTCGATAATCCGGTGGACGGGAATATCTAACTCCAAGGATTCTAACCATGTTGATGTACTGCCCTGACCATCGGCATCGACAACTATTACTTTCTTCTTTTTGATAGCCACCAACCAGTAAATAAAATGCGCGGCAGTGCTAGATTTTCCCACACCGCCCTTAAGATTCGCAAAACAAATAACGGTCATTTTACTGCTAATGGTACTGCAAAATTTACTGCATCTACTCTAGCTTAAGATAAAATACAGTATAAAAATGCAGTAAAAATTTGCAGTTTTTTTTGATTCGGAAACAGGGATTACCTTGAGATAACTGATACTAAGAACCCACCTTACAGTTTCATATCTAGTGATATTCCCAAGCTTGGGAAAATTCGCACTGCCAAGAACAGGCAATTAATTTAGCTGGACATTTTGCTGAAACATCAAAGTTAAGCCAATTGGCTCCCCTACTATGCGATTGTGGGAACAACATATCTGCCCACTAGGAATGTTATGTACATTGCCAGTTATATGTTCACTAGTTGAAATATTACAAATAATGAATAGCCATTCACTTCTAATTGTTTGCCAGAGTGAAACTCTCTACTTACCTGAGCAAAAATTTCATCCAACGAATGTACTAGAAAACGATACTGTTTCGACTCCGGCTTTTAAATTGGGGGATATAGTTGATGCCTAGTTCAGGTTGATTTCGGCGAACAGCCGACACACCGTATTATTCAAGGAATTTTCAGTCTCAAAGGTAATTGGCTTTATGGGGTAGAGTGGCGCTCCCCAATTTTAGCTGAAGTTGGGTTTGCCCAAAGCAGAACAATATGGCTTGCTGATGTTGATTTAATCAATGTGGGTGTATAACTTGCAGTCCCTGAGAGATGGATTAAAGCAAATATATTCTGATTAGGGAAATCCAAAAAAGAAATTATCCAATTTTTGGAATCAAAACGACTTTTCTTCCCCCTGCTGCCTACCCTAAAAGGGATGGGATATTTTTTATTTGAAAGTTCCTTATTCCTGAAATTTGTCTACACCCTTTAAGCACTTTTCTTACACAGATAAACATTAGAAGCTAATCTAGTTGGCAGATCCGATGGGGGAGAAATACATTGCAAACCAGCTTGATATATCAAATTTGTCATATGTGTATCTTCAACAGGATATAGACGCCAGCAAAACAAATACTCTTGCTGTGTCTGCAATTTGGAAATAATTTTTAAATCTTCTTGATACGCACCATTATTCCATTTGCGTTGAGCTTGTAATACCCACTCATCATCGGGTTGTACTGGTTGCTCTACCCAATCATATTCGGGTTTGTCTTCCAGTTTTGAATTAGCTATGTAGACAACGCCATTATCAGCTAGTAACCCATAAATACTTTTCAAACAAGTAAGTCGCTGTTCGTCAGTACTAAGGTGCAAAAATTGACTACCAGTAAAGAAAATCAAGCGAAAATTCTTATGCTCTATTGGCGGTTGAGTCATCTCACCAACTATAGTTTGAACGCGTTCCTTTAATCCTCGTTCAGACTTTTCAAGTTTTTGCAGAAGAATACTCAACATTTGAGGAGAATTATCTAGACCTACGGTTGAATAGCCCATCTCTGCGAGAGGAAGGAGTTTAAGCCCAGTTCCACAACCTATCTCTAAAATTGGATCTCCAAAATTTTTCGCACAAAACTCCACAGCTTGCGAATCTATACTCGCTCTACCTAACCGCTCAATAATGAAGTCATAAAACTGAGCAAACAATAAATTTTTATATGAATTTTCAAAGCTTTGCATGTTCATACTACAGTTTCTTGGTTCTGCTTGTCAGAAATATTATCTACTTTCTTGAGCAACCTGCGGAATGTCGGTTCTAAATCTTCGAGCTTTCCGGCTAATTCAATGCGGCGATCGCAGTAAAGAAGATGGGGCAGATGGATTTGATATGTTAAATCAAACTCTTCACTATTGAGCCGATTGCATGCGTGTTGTATCCACTCCTCGCCGTTAAATACCCGACCTTCCACATATTCAATTAGAGGATAAACGTCAGCCACAAGGAAGGCGTTGTAATAGCATTGCCCAATGTGAATGTGGGGAATTATATCTCTGAAGGTTAAGGGAAGTTCAGAGGTCTTTTTCATCGTTATGCTATATCTCCCCGTATAGATAACCTTGCCCTTAATTCCTTGTGCGTAACTTTCGGAATCACTGCTCATTTAACCCGATCATGAGCAAAGACTGCCAGACCAATCTTGATGTCCTCGATTTGGTTGACACTTGTATTGCCGACCTACCCAGACAACTTCCCATTTATTTTTGTTGCGTCTCAATTCGATGCGATTTCGTATCCCACTGACTGAATCATCAGCCAAACCTACTGTGGTATGTACGATTGTAGATGTGTTTTGTGTAGGATAGGCAATTGAAATCTCCTCAGACTTTCTTCCTTCTTGTTCTTCTAAATTGCTAAATAATTGTACAGCCACAGCTTTTGGGATAGTAACTCTAATACGGTTAGAAGAGATAAATTCTTGCACCTTAATTACCTGAAAACCAGAACGTGGGTTACTTTGGGCAAATACAGCACCATGTAATTGCGTGCAGATAATAGCAGCTGATATTAGTGAAAGCTTAAGCATGGCAGGGGAGCATAGTGATGCATATAATAATTTTTATAGTAATTCGAGTATGAAGAAAAAGGTTGTGATGATTGCTGGAAATAATCCAACCCCAAGCAACCCTAACCAACTTTATTCCAATGCTACTCACACGCGCTCCTGCCGTTTTTTACTCCCCTAGAGTTGACGTTAATTCAGCCAGATTCTTCAAACAGAGAATCATCCCAATAATCTCCTCCGGGCAGCAAAGCGCAAATCCCTAATCTGGCTAACTTTTGAATGTAAGGGTGTGAGGATGTAGGGGCGTAGGAAAAGAATTAAAATCATAGCTACATACGAGAAAAACAACGCTCTTTCCTCACACCCCTAAACTCCTACACCCAGTCATAACAATAGTTTCACGTTTTATTCGTGGCATTCAACCTTGGTTCTTCATCTTCCTCTTTAGTTCCCGCCATTGCTCGGTTGTAATCAAATCCTCATCAGCAACCGGCTTGGGACGGGGATTTGATGCAGGTGCTTGCTTGAGTACTTTTACATCCCTATCAGAACACTGACAATAAACCTGGATGAAATCTTTCTGAATCCACTGCAAACTACCTTCGTGGTAAGCCACAACATTTAAGCCACCGATCGCAGATAGGGCAATATGACCACGATTACTCAAGTAAACTAAAGATTCAGAGTCATTGCGGGATGCGGCTTGGAGAATCATCTGCCATTCTTGGAGGGCTTTGGATTCACGAGTACCCAAGATTAATTCCACGATTTCTTTGGGCGATGGTAGTTGTCGGCGTACAGGGAACTCAACCATTGACCTTTGTGCGGCCTGGATGAACTCTTCAGTTGTCAGGTTTTCACTCAAATGCTCATAGTAGATTTTGGCAACAGGTGCGGTTACTTTATAGCCAAAATGCACCGCAATTTCTTCAAAGCGTTCAAGAAAAAGGCTTTGTTCGATCATGATCATCCTTCTGTTTTAAATAGATTCTGTAAAACCAGCCGATTATTAAGTGCTAAATCCTGCTTGTTCCCATTTCTCCCCCCACTACTAACCTTCGCCGCAAGCATGGTTTCCAACACACTCGGATCGTCTTGCACCTGCTGGAATGTCTCTATCCAACTCAGGAATACACCCCACTCTTCAGGACTGCGTTCTCTCTTGATGACGGTAGCCCGGACATAACTAATATCAGGGTGTCGATTGAACGCATACCACTGCAAAAACTGTAAAAACTCCGGCTTAATGTCATTCGGGCTTGCATCCAGAACCCGCCCAGAGTCCCGGTAAACACTCGCCAAGTCCCCCAACCTATATTCTGCCAGTTTCAGTAGTTCTGAGCGCGGCAGAGTGTTCCCTGAGCGCACTTTGTCTTCATACTCCTGCACCCAATCTGGCGTTTTTTCAATTTTCTTATTTTCGCCGCCGCCGCCCGGAATATAACTCTCCATGAAAATACAATCCTGGCCTTGAGAATTCAAATTTTGATAGCCTAGCGCTAGCAAGTCTTGTGTACGACACGCTACGCGAACGAGCGTCTCCTTGGGTTCTTGCTGAGTATCTTGTAATACTTCTACCTCTACTTTTTTTACCAATCCCTGGTCAACCTCTTTATTTTTTTCTTCTTGGGAAAAATTTAAAGGTTGGGTTTCAATGTGTGTGTTTTCCGCGCCGGAATGAGTACTCACATGAGAAATATCTGAAGTAGTCTTTGCAGTACTCTTTGAGGGGGCTGGAGCGCCTGCTGTGAATGGGCTTGAGGGGGGTGCGGATCTCCCATTGGGGGATGCAAGTATCTCCGGTTCAGGGATGCTTGTTTCTCCGTATGGGCTATCCTTGTATCTCTGGTTGGGAGATGCCTGTTTCTCCTGTTGGGAGAAACTGAATTTACCAAGGGTTCCAGCCAGCTTAGATAGGTTTTGGCGCAAAGAGTCGATCATGTTCAAAGGGGAAATTTCTAGCTCTCGGCACTTCTTAAAAAACTCATTTGTTACAATGTGGCAACTCCGTACAGTCTCTCTAAACTTCTCCACTTGGCGTTGGATTTCTTCATTTTGAAGACCCCGGCTTAAAAGCACACCATACATTCCGATTAGGGTTTGGAACTGCTTTTTGATTCGGGATGCAATCATCCAAGTCTCCCAAATGGCGTTTAAGGCTTTCTCTACTAGCCGATACTCCAACCTGGCTGGGATGCCTCTAAGACGCTCCTCGATGTAACCACGCTCGACCAGCAAGGTTCTAGCGGTTTGTTGTTGCTTTTCTGTTAGGAGAGTCTCGAAAAACCATTCTTCTTGTGTTTTATAAATCCAGCCATCTCTGTTATGTTGCTTGCCCGTCCAATAGGTAAGCTGACATATAAAGATCGCCGCCTCATGGGAACCTACTATTGGTACTAAATCAGGATAGAAAGCTATGGGAGAGCCGATTTCTTGGAGTATTTCTATTATTTTCATTTTTTCTCCTATTGACTGTGATGCTTGCCAGAGGAGGATGCCGAGCGCTATATTTAGTTTCTAAAAAACCCGCGTTCCTGGAGACAGAAGGTAAATTTTTCAACAGTAGCTCTATCTCTATGCCGGGAACCAAGGGTAAGATAAAGCTAATTAAGTTTTTTGTTCAAAATAGTAATACTATTTTGATTTTTTGGGCGGGTAGTTGTTGAACCTCTATGGGGCTTTACATCCTCCGTCTTTTTTTTGCGTAAAAGAGATTAAGCTTTTATCTGCCTCGTGATAGCTTGCTCAACTGCTGGGTCATCCAGGCAACGTGACAAATATTCAATTAAGTCACTTTTGGAGAGTTGCAGTTGTCTTGCTTTGTCTCGAAGCAGATCGTGGCCAGAGGGCGTTATCAATGAGGAAAGCTGCATTTTTGCTTCTCCCCAATGCAATCGCCTCCTCCTAATTGAACTAGGGGTTTCTTCTAACGGATATGTTTTTTGTTGTTCCATAGTTTTTTTGTACTACCTAAAGATAATAATTCAATTTTGGGTAGTTTGCCGATGTAAAAATCAAAAACATCGCAGCATCATTTCCGGTAAAAGTATTAATTTAACCTCAACCAATTGATTAAATTCAACTTATCGATATCTCAATAAGTTGATTATTCGTTGCTATTAAAGGAAACAACGGTTGTCAAAATTTACGATTTTGTGCATCCGATCTGTCTCACAAAATTGATATATTTGCCCTCGTCCCCGTGAAAAAAAGATAACAATTTGTAAAGTTTAGATCGTTAGTTGGTAGCTGACGTGTTTCAATTACAACCTTATCGGAGTAAGTACTTCAAGATGCGGTCAAAGTTTTGCTGACTGATTTTTAGTGTTTGCTGATGCCCTCTTGCAATGTCAACCAGTTGTGTGACCGTCCTCTCTCTAGCTCTGCTCTCTTTACTGCCCTAGCCATCGCACTTGATTAGAGAGAGTAGCAGTAACCATTTTTTTACTTATGAGAATATTGCTTATGAGAACCACAGTTCCAATAACTAACAGTGACTACAGCAAAGCTTGATGCGATCAATTTGACTTGCACCAGAGTTCACAACGCCGATTTGTGTTTTCGGAGTGAAATGAGCATCCATTCCGAAACTTACGCTAAAGAGTTGATGACCTGTCTTCAACATCCTTCCTACGTGTTCTTAAACATTTCTGAGTGAGAAATAAGCCTAAACCCTTACGAAATAAGGGGAATACGCGAAATGCTCAAAAATAGCTAGAACCCGAACATATCAATAAACTAAGAAAAAGTATATAAAAGTATTTCTGAACATACATTTAAAAAATTTTTATTGATGTTTTTTGTTTAACTCCCATCAATATCTTCCTAGCTTGTAATCTCTTCCACTGCTAATTACACGGCTTCTATACGCAGAATCAATGCTTGCTGTATAAGGTTTTCTCCTTTCAAGCCAAGGGTAGACTTCCCCCAACTTACTAGAACACATAGCAAGTCGCACGATTTACTTAGTCTATACTTTTAGCAACGTATTGGCAATATGTTGCCAAAAGTATATGATTAGCTTGATTACTTTAATATTCAAAAAAAACCTCAATGAATGACACAGAAGATGCAATCGTCGTGTTCACTGCCCGTAGCCCGGAACGCATCATCAAAGAGGGCGGTTCGCAGTCGTGGATTCTGAACCCTGCCCGCGCGAAGCTATGCACTTGGCTGGTTTGCACCCAGAATCGGCGCAACCCAGACCATGAGTTTTCGGGTGCAACAGAACCGCATGGCTCTGGCTTCTTGTTGGGGAAGATTTCAGCAGTATCTAAGTCACAGGAAGAGGGCGACGATAATCGCAACCGATGGTTGATCGCCATTAGCGAGTTTGTGCTAATCAACGTTCACGAGGTGTGGGGTGGTTGGCGCAACCCTGTGCGCTACACATCCCTAGAGAAATTGGGTATTAGTATCGATGGAATGGAGTTTCAGCCAATTCCACAACAAAGTAAAGCACCTTTGCACTCGGAGCAGTCTGCTATTAGTAAGCCTACGACAATGCTGACAATCGCCGAAGCAAAGAAAGCTCTCGCCACAACGTTCGGGGTCAGTCCCGAAGCTGTAGAAATCACGATCCGTGGGTGATGAGAGGTAACTGTAGCAAACCTGGATGCAAGCCATTTCGCCAGCATTGAAGTTCGTCAAATATTCCCGTTACGGGAAAGTTTACTCACTCCTCTAACTGCAACTGTGGCCCATTCTGACCCATCACAACGCCTTGAGTTTTTTCAACCCATCGTTTAATGCGATCGCGCAGCGCCGGAGCATTTACCCAGGTAGTTTGTTTAATTTTCAATACTCTTAATAGTTCCTCTTGGGCACTTATTTCCGGTTCAGGTTCAGTGCCAGCAATAGCGATAAACTCTTGCAATGGCTGAATAATCCCCGCATTCGCAGCTGCATCAAAACTCATGCTCTGGGTGCAAGATGGAGTTACAGAATTACTTGGTAATGCGACCTGCACTCCTTTATCGACTAGCTCCTGGATATTAACCATCACCTGTTTTACATTTTCAAGATTAGCTTCTGGCATACTTACGAAGCAACTGGGCAGAATTGCTTTGATACCACTAGCTACCTGCTGATTGCAGTTCTGCGCGACCTGCTGCATATATTCCAAAAATTCAGGGAATATCGCTACAGTTGTGCGATCGCAATCTTTGTAAAACTCAGAGTAAGCATTTGACACAGCAGCACTCTCCCATTTACCACCTTGGGGTTTATACTTCTTATCTGCCCACCAATTCAAGAACACTGGGTAAGGGCGCTTGGGGGCAATTTCCCAAACTTGCTGCGTTTGGTCTTTAACATGGGGTGGTGAATCAGATTTCTTTTTAAAACCCACTCCTGGCACGGAGTCATATTTAGGCTCAGTAACTAAATTTTCAAAGTCCGGCGCGGCGGAACATTCGCCCTCAGAGGTATCTATGTGGTCATTGAGTGGCTTTTGTTCAAGATTTTCAACGTAGTGCGTGTCTATGGGTGATTCATCGCTCCAGGGGTCAAAATCAAGCCACTGGTCAATCTCTTGGTTTTCTTGGTTTATATCCTCAACTCTCTTTTTCTCAAATTTTTCTTTTTGAGTAGAAATAGAGTCTTCTTTATATATAGTAGGTAATTGCGATCGGAACTCCGCCTTATTCTGATTAGAATCACCCGTCGTTTCATTTGGAATTTCGGCACTGGATAAGGGTTTCCAGGTTTCATCAAATGGATTATATCCCGTTAGCTCGATTAGGCGTTCTAAGTTGAGCGTTATCCATGATTGCGTTTGATCGGGATGCCAAGTACCTGGGATTTTGCTTATAAGGTAGCTTCTCAGACTTGCGTAGTTACCCTTTTCGATTATTTTTAGTGTCTCCAAATCCCGAATCATTTTGCCAAATTGCGACACACTAAGCGATGTGAACTGTGTTTTTGTCCAATTTTCATACGAGTTATAAATCCACTTACGCCCATCTCTGGTGGTCTGACCGCAGCTGGTCTGCATCCAAAACGCTAACTGATTTATGAAGATTGTCGCTTCTCCGGGATGGCGAATTTTTAGCTCCCTCATTGCTTGTGCTAATGGAGGTGTAAAAATTAACTTCCAATTTTTTGCTTGCTGGTTGGTTGTTTGATGATGGTCGGATTGTGAATTTTTTTCTGGTATATCATTTGGGGGTGACAATGATATGTTTTCAGATGTTAGACTAGCAGTTGAATGATTTTTGTGCATTTTACCCTTGTAGATGTACTCCCGGTGGCTGGTAACGACAGCACGACCGGGTTTAATTTTGTTTTGTAACTTCAAAACTAAAACTGTTAGAATTCCAAGATTTTTAATTGAAAAATAGCCTTGCAGATATATTTCACAGCCTGTAATGCAAGCACAGCAAAGGTCGCAGGTGTCGCAGAACAGTTAACATTCGCAAAAATTGCTATAGGTGACACCGAAAATGAAGCGCCCAAGCGCGATCGCAGGGCTGGAAGTATTGATTTTTCGTTGTCGTTGTCGCTATTTTGCAACTTAGGATTCATAAAAAATTTGCATATATAGTTCATAGCTGATAGTTCATTCAAAATTTACCCCCAAGTCAATACCAAGAGCGGCTTCGATTTTTCGGATTACTTCCTCGCTTACGCTTGCATAAATCTGCTCATTCTCCAGTTGATACCAGTAAGTCCTGGAGACTCCTGATTCACGGCATATTTGGAGCAATGACCGACCATCGCCCTCTCGCGCTTTTCTGATGCGGTCGCCCAATCCTGGGAACTCCCGAACCATTTCAACTACTCGCTTCACTTGCACGAAAATTAATAGATCCATATATTTCCTCAACATCATCATATTTTATTTGTCTACGAACAGTTGCCCTATGTCTACGGATAGTGTACAGTAATTTTGGGTTGAATTGCAAATCACGTTTTCGTTGCTTATGAAGGAATCAAGTCAACCAGATTATTACAGAAATGCTTTTGAGACGATTTCAGGGACTTTGAACAATAGAAGATGGAAGCAAGTTAGGAGCGAGTTAGAACGCTCCGGATTAGTACTTAATCTTAAATCTGTGCAAAGCTATGCAGTGCTGAAAACCCAATATCCGCGAACTGTTTTAACAAAAAAAGCAATCAAGATAGTTGAGGAATTTCAAGATAATCATGACTCGACAGATGAATTTAGCGGAGAAGAATTATTGGTCATCCTCAGAAGGATAAAGCCAAAAGTAGGTGATCGGATGCTAGCCAATTTCTTCTACAAAGCTGAATTGCATTTTGGCAGACAAAACGCATACACATTAGCTGAAGCTTCCAAAGTTGTCTTTTTCGCTGCAATCACAAGGAATAAATAGCCATGAGTAAAGACCTGAAGAATAAAGTAGACTCTATCCGCCGTACTCTAAAAAATAATAGTTTGGAAGTTTCAGCAACAGTTATCGAGTCTAAAATTTTAGAGCTATACCCAAATCATCAGACTGAGTGGAATAGTGATGTTCGCGCAGAAGTAATTAAGTCTGTCACCAATAACTATAAGTTAAGTCAAACAGTAAGTGCGATCACTCCGATAGTAAATGAACCTCCCGTCCAAGAACTAACCAAGCTTCAAGAGTCTGAAACCTTTACAGAGGAAGAACTAGAGGATAAGGAAATAGAGGACGATGACGAGGACGAAGTAAACGTGATTGCACCTCTAGAACTCACCGAAGTTAGTCATTCCCTAGCTGTAACCAATGCTGACAAACAAGCATTAGTATCTACTCAATCCCTAGCACTGGGTTTTGAACTGAGTGAACAAGAGTGTTTGCTAGTTGCCGATAATCTCGATGATGTTTTCAATGATTATGCAAGTTTTTTAACCAGCGTAACGACTGCCATTAAAGGCTATGTAGATCATCGATTTAATGAGGCGGAGAGCACCTTAGATACCAATGCTGATGTTGTGCGTTCGCACATAGCAGATAGGGCGGCTAGGTTAAATCAGAAAGTAGAAAACTTCTCAACTAATGTCAAAGCGGATATAGGAGGTATCCGCCAAAATATCAAAAGTTCAAAAGCCAATATCTTATCAAGATTCGCATTACCCAGTAAGACAGGGTAAATGTTACACAATCAGCTTTAACCCTAAGAGAGTAGGAATAATCATCTTAACCATTGCAAGCCTACTATTTACCCTGCAAGCCTACGATGACTGGAGATTTTCACAAGGCAGGGTTAGGCAGATGGAACATAGAGATTTTGCTGATCCTAATCGATATTTGGAAATACCCAAGGAATTACCAAAATGGTGAAAGATAATTCTCAACTGAAACTGAAAAATCATGTCACACCCAAAGCAAGGAGAATTAGCCAAGTTCTCAAGACTAAATTTGGTGTAAGTCTGGATGATTTTACAAACGCAATGATGGGCGACGTTAGCAGCGCTCAGAAGATTGGGGAATTAGCGCGACAAGGTAGGCTTTCAGCAGAGTTCGCCCCTAAGCTTGCTGAAGCTTATCACCAAATAATTAATGGTACGACTGCTCAGAATAAAGCCATCTCCGAGGTACTGATAAATGCTGGGAAGAGTGCGATCGAGATTGACAAGGCAGTGATGAACGCCACGCTTGCAAATGCTCAATATGGTCACAAACGAAGTGAGCTTGCAGCTGAATTCGTAAATGCTCGGAACACTGAAAATCAGCGTCATAACTACCAAATGAACTACACCCAGATTAAAGGGTATATAGATGCTTATCTTGTTGGGGTTGACAATCAAGCTAATTTAATTGACCAAACAAACAGGCCAGGAATTAAGCAACTATCGGCTGATGAGGCGTACAAAACTAAGGTAGTTAACGAAGCTTTAAACCGTGGTGATGATGCCCGATTTGATTTGATAACTCAGAAAAACTATCAACCTAACACAGTGCGCGGGGTGTTAGCTGAGAAGTTCACAGCCATTAAATCAGCGTTAGGATTCTAAATCAAAAACAAATATTTGAGTAACAGTAAACTGCTCAGATATTCCTCACAATCAAGTTTAGTATTCTCATGTTACCACCCAATAATGATGAACTAGATAACCTATTGGATCACGATAACAGTGTGGGGGTTAACCAAGATACAGCGCGGTATTTACAGCATATTGAATCCAAACTGTATGCTGATATTGAGACTAGGAAACGTATAGATAGTGGCTTGCTATTTTTATCCTGCCAAGTTGGATCAGCGTCATTAGCTTGGCTGTTATTCTCGTTGCAAATATCAATCAGTATTATCCTTGCAATGTCTATGATACTGGCACTACTGCCAGGGCTGATTGATTGCGGTGAGAGTTTTCACTTCGAGTTATCTAGCGAACGTTGGTCATTGAGTCATGCTAAACCATTGGTAGCACTGGGTAAACTCGCAATCGGTGGAGTAATTGGGTGGAACTCTACACAGAAGATAGTTCAAGAAGTTAAGTCAACCGAGATTCAGATCCAACAGACTTACTCAGAAATTAAATCAGCGCAAAATACGAATAATTTCACAATCCAAGAAGGGATATTAATGCCAGTGATATTTGTCTTGGGATTAATCGCAATCTGGGTCATAACAATTCCTTTAAGAAGAAAAACAAATGTATAGAGAGAGGAATTTTTTAACAATTTTAGGTGGAGTTATCCTTGGGGTATTTGCCATAAATAACTTATTTACGGACATTCTAAACACTGCTCAAAACCTTAAGCAGCTTGGTTATTGGGGGAAACGGGCTGGTTTAGATGTTCAAATACTCTCATTCATCCAATACGTGCTACTCCTGCTTAATGCTTACTTCCCAGTGATTATTTTTTTAGGATTCCTACTTATAATTCTATGCAAGAGATAGAAGCTTTTAACGAGCGATTCAAAACAGAGCGTAAGATTGCCACAGTTGGCATTGGTATTTTATTGATTGGGGGACTGAGTTTAACGTTGCCACTCTGGAATGATGCCACTAAGTACAGCGAAACATTGTTCTGTTTCTCAACAAATAACCAACCTTGCAAAGGTGAGCAAATTAAGCGTGGTATTTCTTGGATGATAGAGCAGGAAAGGAGAAACTTTAGCTTCGATGAGAACGTAAAAACATTACGCACATTACCTGCTGAATCCCCTAACGCACCTCTATATGGTTTAGCTGGTACAATCGCCCTCTTAACTGCTTATGGTGCCTCTAAAACACTTACAGATAGCCAAGAATCAGCTATTCATAGTCAGTTTTCATTGCTGAAAATTAAGGCACTTGAGAACGATTTGATAGTTGAGAACCATTTGGATTTAACTAAATTTTCAAAGGAGCAACAGAACTCAGTCACCAAAAACGCGATCGCACGTAACGCGGGAGAGACGATAGACGCTATGAAATCACCCAATGAATTAGCCTTAGATGAAATTAACGGAAGGTTGCAGGGTGAAGTTGCACTTAAAAGTCATGAGTTAAATTTATCCGAGTTGGATAAACAAATTGTAGATAATCGGCTGACCATTGCGAAAGCGACAAAAGAGTTAAATAAGGTTCAAAACAGCAAGCAGGATTCTAAAACTACTCAAACACCTACAGATGAGGCATTAAAAACTAGCTTGGTCGATGCGCTCAAATCTCACGAAGATGGTTGGTTATGGACTGTTCTTAAAGCATCCAAGCCATTATGGATTATTGGAGAGCAAGGCACGGGCAAGACTAATACTTCCGTAGCCATTGGTTTAATTCGCAAATACTGTTTAGGCATCCCAGTTTTTAGAATTGCTGACCGACACTTAAACGGGGCTAATAGCAAAGTTTGGGCATTGCTAGAACCCCAATTAAAGGCGGACAACGACTCAGCAATCATTGAAGCTCTTCAAGATACCTACGAGCGAAGATTAGAGAGGATTGGGCAAGATTTAGACGATAAACAATCTGAACAATTTTTACTTGATGAATTTACCCATTTAAAAGACATAGACGAAGATACTATTAAGCGCTTTATCAAATCAACCTTTTCGGATACTAGGAAGGCTAAGGAGAGATTTGTCGGGGTTACTCATCTTGGCACTAATGAAGCTTTTGGAGAGGGCACAGCCGCAATGAGAAAAGCTGGTTCTATTTTAATCGAGAAATTTACTGCCGATGGTGAAAAGCCATTGTCTAGGATAGTCATCAAGCATGGTTTAGTAGATGCGAAAGGAAACAAACTAGAAGATGTTGAGCATACCCTACCAGCTTGGTTTGAGGCTTTCAAAATTCACCAGCATTTCAAAGATAGACCATTAAATTTTGAGGATTAACCGATTCTCGATTGCATGGCTGTTTATTGATAATAAAATCTCCTCTAACCACAGCCGGAACCACTGAATATAACAATTGGGAACGTTCCCTATTTCGCAACAAAATTCCAAGCATTAATTCTGGAGCTACAATGTCGAAAATTCCCCACCAAATAGAAGTTTTAGACGACTCTATCATTATCCAAAACTTAGAAATTCGCCTTTTAGATGCAGTTTACTTTCTTCAACAAATCCCCGAAAATGAACAGAAGGCTGCTTGCATTAGCGCTTTTGAAATTGGTTTCTTCTGCCTCCAGCGTGTTCATCATTTTGATGATGTTGAGTTCGTCAAACGAGAGTTTGATTATTTACTTGCGGAATTACAAAAAGCAGTTGCAGTAATTCCTCAAGCCTTGGAGAAAAATCTAGCTAGTAAGATTGGCATCGAAAATGGGCAGATTTTGGCCCCTATGCAGTCCCAGATCAACTTGACTAGAGCAGTCATAACGGAACAATTGGAGTCAGTAAAAAATCTATTTCAGCAGGAAATTGATATTTCACAAGATACATCAAGCCTTGGCGCAGTGATGAATAAAATTCAGAATCTATTAGATCCTGCTCGTATAGATTCGATACAAGGTGTCTTTATAGAGTCTTTGAAAAATGTAACGACAGAAAGCGGTGTTCTAGCTAAATCAGTGAAGTCCGTTGTTGAGGAGGCGATGAAACCACTGGCGGACGAGGTTGAAAAATTATCTCAACAAATTAGGGAACAAGAGTTGGTGGAGTCTGTACTTCAACAAAGTATTGCCAAAGGCAATACTTTTGAAGAATTAGTCTTAGCCGAATTACAGAAATGGGCAAAAACTTGTGGAGCCGAAATCTCTTATGTCGGTGATGAAAATCGCCCTGGCGACATCCTCATAAAACTTACTTCCAACTCAGTTGTCGGCATAGATATTACCATAATTCTGGAAGCAAGGAATCGTGAATCGCAACGCTGGGGTCGTACCAAAATTTCTAGACATTTAGAATCTGCGATGGCTAGATACGAAGCTAATTGTGCCATATTTCTGAGCCACAGTAATCGGGGTTTGGGAAAAGATATTGGCGATTTTGGGCAGGGAGAATGTCAATATGGATTTTGGGTTGCAACTCATCTCGATCTCATGAATATAGCTATTCAGTTCTTGATACTCCGGCAACAACTAAATAGTCAGAAAACCTTCAGTTCACCCATTGACAGTGCGGCGATAGAAGCTCAAGTGGAACGAATCCAATTGTCGCTGAACAATGTCACTAAAATCAACACTAACCTAACTAATATGGAGAAAAATACTGACGGGATTCGGGATTCGGCTAAGGCGTTGAGGAACGAAATTCGGAGTTCTTTAGAGGCAATCACTCAGGCTATCAGTAAAAGCAACCCACAGGGATAAATGTTTAGCAAGCTTAGAAGTTAAGTGGTGTTTTATTCTGGGTAGTCAGCATTCCCGTTTTCGGGAAAAGTGTTGGGTTAAAAACGATGCTGTTCTTGGTGATAGCGATGTCTAATTTTTATGGCTGTTGATGAACAATTCTAAAACTGATGATTAGCCAATAAACCTTACATAGAGCCAAAATTCACGCATCTCTTCTCTGAAATTTCTTATGCTCTGGTGTGGGGAATTGTTGTTTATGGAGATTGGACTACGTGAGGAAAAGAATAAGGGGCATTTAATGCCCCTTAAACACTTAAGGCTGATTTTGTTTGTTCTCTGGCAACTTCGGTGCTTGGTGTTCAGATACAGACGGATTATTTATCTTTGGCACATCACTTGAAACAATCTTCGATGCAAATAGAATTGATACAATGCCAATTGCTATAGCAATCTGTATGTAGAAATCAAAACTGGCAGCACGATCAACCCCACCTTGGAGAATACGCCGACACTTTTTAAATAGTCCTTGCTCCTCTTGGAGTTGCTTTGGATGTTCCAAAACGTCTTTGGTTATTAAAGCTTCCAAAACGTCTTTTCTTACATACTGTTGAACCTCAATGAGATAATTTTTCATGCCTTTGTTCAATGTTTCAGCCAATAAGGAATAAACGATGGCATCACCATTCTTAAATCGGTAATGTCGGATATCTCCAACGCTGAGACCATTTAAATAACGGTCATCAACATTGAGTAATCTTTCAAAACGCTCATACTCAGCTTTGAACTCAGAGTTTTGGTTGAACTTAAGGTTAAAAAGTGTCTGAATATTCGTATCGACTTGAATGGCAATTTCTTTGATGAAGGTCATGGTAGTAGAATGGGGTAGGATTATTTGTTGCTGCTTGGTTTTTCAGGCAGCTTTTCATTGATGCAACTTCCGCCACACGCGCCGTTTAGCGGCTCTATGTGTGCTAAGTTTTTATTCACACTCCCCAGAATTGATGTAGTTATCATCAGTGAATCCAGCACCAATACCAGCCTGTGTCTGGACAAAAGAGTATGATCTTTTTTATCAATACCCGCGCACTCGAAGGACTTTAACTTACTCAAAACTCTTGTTCTTTGGGAATGCCGATTTTCATTTACTGCCTCTGATAATTTTTTGTTTAACTTTAGTCTGCCAATTTCAAGCTTGCTACTGATTTATTACAGATAGCTGTATTATCTTAGTCAATCTGTGTTCAGAGTTTCTCAATTAAATCTGAGTAGTGCAAACTCTTACCTTCGACCATCCCTCAGTATTTAGACAATATATAAAGAAGAGTAACAATTTATTAAATCGGTAAAAATAGTGCCTCCACTACTCTCGATAATTAGGATTTTTTTATTGGGGCTTACGCCTTTTCCCAGATCGCAACTAAGGGAATTGATAAACAATTCTTCGGTATGAAGACTAGCCAAATTTCCTGATATAGCACCAAAAATCGCATATCCCTTTGTGAAAATTCCCAATGCAAGTAAGCTCAAAATTTCATTCGCAGGTCGGGAATGGGTAATCGCCGCAGGGATGCTGTGACAGTCGTCTAATACCTTTTGTACATTTGTGCTTTTGTTTAAGCGCGGTTAAGTATACAATCCTGAAAATAAACAAAACTGTCAAAGCTATGCACATTAGTATTGCAGACGGACTCAAGAAACGATTTCATGCAGCTTGCGCTTTGCGAGGGTTGAAGATGAGCCAAGTTGTGGCAGAGCTAATCGAGCAATGGTTAACAGCTAACGATGCTCTTACATCTACCAAATTGAAAAGATGAGTCGATAGCTACTGCCAATTCCAACGGCACAGCTTTGTTATAGGTGCAACTATAAAACTTTATTCTTGTAAGTACTTATATGCTATCTGATGAGCAACGGCGTAGATTGTCAGAAGAAAAAAACTCACTTCAAAAAGCGTGGGATACCACAAGTCAAAAATTGACGCAAATACGCACAGCCCTGGCTATTGAAACTGACCCGTCAACTAAATTTAAGTATGAAAAGCAGATTCAAGAAGAGGAAAAGACGCTAAGAGAGCTTGAAGATAGGTTAAATGAAATTGAAGAGCAATTAGAGTCTGCACCATCTATAAAGTTAGGAAGTAAACAAAGTAAATCATTATCAGACATTCCTGTTACTGGTT
Source organism: Nostoc sp. CALU 546 (assembly GCF_048836525.1). Taxonomy (NCBI): domain Bacteria; kingdom Bacillati; phylum Cyanobacteriota; class Cyanophyceae; order Nostocales; family Nostocaceae; genus Nostoc; species Nostoc sp. CALU 546. The sequence goes on along the minus strand of NZ_JAWJTF010000075.1, from coordinate 20,987 downwards.
TTGAGGCATCAGAAGTAGACGCAGATTACACTACATTACGCGACTTGTTGTCAACCAAGAAATTTAAGGAAGCTGACGAAGAAACTTTTAGAATAATGTTATGGGCTGCTAGAAAAGAAACCAAAGGTAGCTTAGAAAAAAGGGATATCTTAAAATTCCCTTGTCGTGACTTGCATACCATCGACCAACTTTGGTTAGCAAGCAGTGGTGGTAAGTTTGGATTAAGTGTTCAAAAACAAATTTATTTAGACATTTATAAAAATGACCAAAGAGCCTTTACTGACAAAACTGGCGAAAAACTTTGGGAGTTTGCCGAACGTGTGGAATGGATAACCGGGAGTGGTCGTGGCGAACAACCGATCTATGACCTCCGCGCGACAATCGGTCACTTACCTCAAAAATATCTTATCAAGTATATCTTAAAAATATTTTTTTGTGAAGAAAGGGAAAAAGAAAGAGGAAAGAAAAAAGAAGAGGATATATTTTATCCCGATACATTTGATATTTTAATGGAGATAGAAAAAGCCCAATGTATAGATATTGTAAATGCAATTTTCTTTCGCATTCAATGTCAACCATAACACATAAAAGGTTCAGCCTTTTCTAAACATTTATTATTTAAAGTATTTTCTACTAATTCATAGGCATTTCAGTAATTCCAATACCTGGCACCGTCGTCAAACAACCGCATCGCTATCTTCGGGTCATAACAATTAGCCACCACAAACTGTTCAGCCACTTCACAGACAGGCGAATCTTGAATTTCCCATTCCACCCAAGGTAATCGCATCTGCCCTGGCGATGTCTTTTTACTTTTATGCTTAACAACTTTGGGCAGCAATTTACTTCCCCAGTGATAGCTTTTATCTGGTTTAGGTTGAGGCTTGTACCTCTTGCAAAAACCCCGATATTTAGCCGCGCATTCTGACAACGATTTACCCAAAGATAAAAATGCTGGATGCCATTGAGTTAGTCCATCATCAGTTAGCCGATCGTAAGTCCTATAATTACTAAAATCATAGAAAAATCCCTGCTGCATTCCTGTGGTTTTTGGGTTAGCGTGAATGTACCGCAGAGTTGACAATATTGGGAAATTGCAAGAATTGACGAATAAGCCAATACCCACCGCACAGAGCCAAAAATCTCTAATAGCATGAAATAATTCATATCCAGTTTAAAGAATTAATGCCCGTTATTCCCAATTTGGGAATTTATGCAATTATCACGAGTCATGACTTGGCTCATCTCTACCAATACCTAATTCTCGTAACTTTGACTTGACATCGGACAAAGCCATCCCGCAGTAGTAATATCTTTTATTCCTAAGATCAGCTAGAGTATGTCGTCCCATTCTTGGGAATAATAAACCTATGGACTTGCAAAGCTAAAAAATGCTTGACACCAATAGCTCAATTTCTGTTACTTCTGTTGATTACTCCAAGCTACAGGAATTGTTGGAGGCTGGTAATTGGGCAGAAGCGGACAATCAAACTTTCTTCATTTTGTTTAAACTAGCAGGTCTCGAAAACTGCTATAAGCTAGATGTAGAACATATTCAGAAAATATCTGAATCAGACCTAAAGGCAATTGATCAGCTATGGGTAAATTACAGCAATGGTAACTTTGGTTTTAGCGTGCAAAAAAGTTTGTACAACCAAAGCCTAAATATGTTTTGCGTGACAGTTGGATGGGTAGGTGTAGAACCTCGTTATTATGCCTCTCAAGGAAGCTTTTATTTTACAATCTCTTATGACATTACAGATATCACAGCGCCAAAAGGACACTTACCTGCATGTATATTAAGGTCTGCTCTAAAGAATAGTCCACTTCAATATGGGAAATGCAGTTGGGGCCGAAGTCCAGTGGGTGGAGATAAAAGAATAGATGCTGAATCATATTTTGATCAGTGGTGTGAAACTCAATTAGATGTTTTACAACATATTCACTTTCGTTTTTGGGAAAAAGCCCAATGAGGCTAAACCGCTTGGTGTTGCTGTATAGTCGGCTGATCCAAGTTCATGAGTTTTGAAGAATACTGAACATCCTTTCCTCTAAATGAACTTGATTAACCGGACATTTCTGCATTACCCCAGGTGTGCCAGACCTTGACTGTGGAGAAATCCCCTACCGCATTCCTTAGAGTTGTTGGCAATGACCCTCATGGTTTTGACAGGGATGGCGATGGCATTGGGTGCTGTCAATTTGAAGGCGATTATTTCACCCTGAACCTTAATAATCAGGTGTAATTTTAAACCAAAATACCAGCCGACAGAATTCTGCTTTTATTCATGTATTTTTGTAAATAAATGACAGGTTTTGCGTAAAACTCATGCGTTTCAACTGACCACTAGGCAGGGTTATTTTGATTTCTAGTAATCTAATTTACTGATAACTGGTACAGAATAACTATTGTTCAGGAACTAGAGCTTCAGGTAGAAGAATACAATGTCCAAGATCAATGGTTGCTGGTGCTGGTTTTTCGGGTTAGCGATTTTGATGAATAGTACGTTGACGCCTATCTCTATCCTTGCTCAAGAAGTTAATTTAGAAGACGCGAAAGCTCGTACCAATTCTAGCTTCAGACGAGAAATCAATAAACCTAATATATTTAGAGTCTATCCGTTATTACAATTTGACAATCCTTGGAAGTTTATAGATAGAACAGCGTGGTTCGTACTCGATCAGGGGTGTTCTGGTTTCCCTTTACTCATCATCACAGGGCGTGGCGGAATACCACCCAGTCCCACCGAACCTTTAATTGGTGATGCGATAATAATTAATTGGATAACGCTTGAGACAAAGGATGAAAATCGGGCTGACAATACTCATAACAAAAGAGCAGAGTCGCAAACAAACACTGGAAATAATTTTTTACAAAAGGTCAATCCTGTCAATCCCCCTACTCAAATTGTGGAAGCCCAGGGGTGGGTAGTGGATGCCAATCGCAATGTGTTTCTGGTTGCTCAAACACCAACTGTGAATCTCCATAGTCCCTTATTCACCCCTGTAACTTGTCTTAAACCTAAACAAAGATAAAGATGCTTCTTCCTGCTTTAGTTACTAGAAGCCAAGAACTGCGATCTCTTTCCCGTTTCGGGAAAAGCGTGCCTTGGTATAGGCTCATTCCTTGCCGAAACAAAGCTTACGCCGATATAGCACCCCTTAGCACTCTGCAAAAATGCGGCACTCTTCTTCCAGGCGCTACGAAACCTCTCCCCAAACAAGAGCGATCGTCCAAAACAAGTAACTGAAGGGTAGAACCTAATTTAAAAATCATCTAGGCCCATGCAGCTGGATAATGTTGTTGGTATTGGAAACCGCCATTCTCGATACCGCAATCCTTGGTGGGGTCATGAGCAAAGATACAGAATCCGTTGACTTAGTTATAGTCAAAAAATTAGAAAGTTCTCTCAGTGCGAAGATTGAGGCATACTTTGCTGGCTCCATTGACTCTGACCCCGACGTATTAGAGGAATTGCTGAAATCTAAAAACAGTGAGGGAACCCGTAAAGCTTACCGCAAAGATATCAATGATTTTTTTACGCGCATGACTGGGCTTGCACCAGGGCGTGATTCTATCTTGGAGTTTTTACACCTGTCAGGTCACAAGGCTACCCTGGTAGTTACTAAATATAGAGCCATACTCAATGAAGCTGGACTAGCACCTAACACGATTAACCGCCGACTGGCTGCAATTAAATCTCTAGTTGCTTTTGGCCGAAAGCTGGGTGTGTGCAACTATGCTGTGGATGTTGACAGTATTCCAGTGCAGTCCTACCGCGACACTAGCGGTGTAACTGAGCAGGAATTTTTGAGCGTGATCCGGCAGTGCGATCGCTCGACTTTAGCAGGTAAGCGGGACTATGCTTTGCTGCTGCTACTGTGGGGCAATGCTTTGAGGCGAAATGAGATTAGCACCTTGGACTTGAGACATTTTGTATGTTCTAAGGGGACGCTATCAATTTTGGGTAAGGGCAAGCAAGTACGAATAATAATTAACCTGCCAAAAGTCACGGTCATTGCGATTACTGACTGGCTGATTGCCCGTGGTGGGGATATGTCTTCATCGCGTCCGTTATTTACCTCGGTGGATTTCCAAAATTATGGTAACAGGTTAACCGGGGATGGCATTTATAAAATAGTTAAACGCTTGTTTAAACGGGCTGGTGTTGAAAAGCACATGAGTCCGCATCGTTGCCGCCACAGTGCCATCACTGCTGTACTTGAAAAGACTGATGGCAATGTGCGGAAAGCCCAGAAACTCAGTAGACACGCTAAATTAAATACGCTCCAAATTTACGACGATAACCGCAATCGCGATCAACTGGAGATGTCTGAGTTATTGATGGATGGGTTGGACTGAATCGGTTGCTAGACTATTGGTGAAGCGGACGGTGGCGGCAGCAGAATTCGAGAATGCCATGAATGTTTCAGCGCACTGGTTTAGCCACAGTCATGCTACTCACGCTTTATATAAAGGTACGCCCAGGTAGTAAATTTTGGTTGCTAATTAGGAAGCTCTATTGAAATTGCTGCTGCAATCGGGACACTTCTTCGATAAGACAAGCGCGGAACTTAGCAGCAAGTTGGCTCAATAGGTGGGCAAGCGCAAGTCTTCATGAACTACCCATTTTACCGCATCTATGAAACTCATGAATCTCAGTTACAAATAATATGTGCTTCCTCCAACACATCTGATACCCAAAACAAATACATGGAGGAAACCTGTTGTTGAACTACATTTAAGCGACTTGCCCACTCAGATATTTCCCTTAGAGTCATGACTACTTCGATCCTTCCATCTCTACTACAATCAGCCCTTGGCAAAATCTGTTCATGTAATTCTACGAATACCTGCATTGCTGCAATCAAATGTGTTCGGTTGGTTTGTTCCAGAGACGATAGCTCATTAAAATAACTGCTAATTTCAGCTTCCACATCTAACACTGCCTGAAAAGTTTCACCTAGTAGCATTGTGCATTGTTGAATGTACTGCTGAAGCAGATCACGTCCCTGTTCATCTAGTTCCAGGAATCTTTCAAAATCTTGTATATGCGAAGCCATAAGTGACAATTGAAAAATTAGCCCCATCAGCTTTTGTGCAACTATTAATCGTGGATGATTCCAGGTAGAAAGCGCCAATTGAGAAAAAGCATCAGATGGAATAGCAATTGTTACAAAATTCCACTGATTAAACTCCCGATTTGGATCTACTGAAAACAGGATTGAGGAGAATCGCCAAGCTGTTGCATCTAGAGATTTACCCCTGACTAAAGGCACAATCACAATGTTTGACCATGTGAAATCAATAGCGTAACGTCGTAGCTCATTATTGTGAACTGAATTAATCGCCCGTTGAATTGCAATCACTACAGCTTCAACATTTCCATAAACCTCAAAGGTATTCTCTCCATCAATCTTTAGCCAGAGCGATTGCTCTTCTTCCCATTGCACATTCTCCGAGAGGATACTAACTTGTACACTGTCTGAGGAAATTGCTTGGAGTTCCCTCCTAATACTTTTTCTGATTTCCCTCACTTTGTTATTGAACTGTTGCATACAGTCCTGGCTGGCATTCTGAAACCGTCGATTTGGATAAAAGGCAAAGAAATACCACAAATACCATATTGAATTGAATGTTTCTCGCTCCAGACACTCTAGCTTATTTAGCTCATCGCTATCAAAAAACTGAGATAGGAGTCTTCTAAACTCTTCTTGTAACTTGGGGAGGGATTTCCAAGCAGCCGCTAAATTCAACACAGAGAGATGCGCCTGTTGCCTTAAATCTATATTAGCAATCTGAGCAATTTCTTGAACTTTAGCATTTTCACCATTTTTGAAATAAGGATGAAAATTTAACACCGATTCAGCTTGCCCGAAGAAATTAGATAATGTACGAATATATTCATTAAATGCTTTGATGTAAGTGTTATATTTTTCGAGGGCTAAATTTTGGCTTTGATAATGATTGTTCTGATTTGATTCAGCAGTACGCTCAATATTCTCAGTAATAAAACCCCACTCGTCAAAGGCACAGCGAGGCAACCAAGGAGAGAATTGAAGAAGCCTCTTACCTTGCTCCCATAAATCAGATTTTACAGACTTACCGAGGATTAGGGTCATCTGTTGGTTTTTAAAGTAAATTTCTAATCCTCGACTCAGTTGTTGTAAGATTTGCAAGTTTATTCGACGCAACTCTACGACAGTTTGAACATAAGCTTCCCATGTGTCAGGTCGTAAATCCTGCTCTCCCAATGCCTTAAACATGGAGTTAACTGAAACAAGCCACTGGAGTGGAAAATTAGATATGGGAATATTCCTCTCAGTTTCATCGTGCAATTCGGCATTAATCCAAATCAAATGTCCGTACCCTCGACTACCATATCGTTCACGATCTGGGAAAAAACGTCTGAGCAACCCCAGTCGCTCCATTGAGGCATTCAAAAATTCTCTTTGGATATCTTTTTGATTAGCCTGAGCTTCAGAAAGGGAAACATTAGGTTGAAACAGTTCAACGACAAAGTGCGCCCGAAGATTTTTCCCATCATCTTCCCATGCGACTGTTCGAGTTTCCTGCCGGAATCGACTAAGCAACTTTGCGTAATTTGTATTCAGCCAAGAGCGATAAGCTGCCTCATCACCGTAGAACAATCCCACTGCTACATCTGCCAGAATTTCTAGAGGTAAAGTCTCGACGGCAGCATCAAGATCAACGGGAATCAGCCAATCGGAAATGGGCAAAGGTATTTGCAATCGTCCGACCCAGAACAAAACTTCCGCCATCCCCGTCCAATCCAACTCAAACTGAGGAGGCATAGGTTCATAATATAGGTGCGAAAACCATGCGATAACACGAGTAAATATCTGGCTTTTATCTATTTGACGACTTCGGAGAGAGGCTATATGTGCTAGTCCATCTTCAGGTAGCAAATCAGATAAATTCGATACCCATTTATCAGCTACACCTGGACTAGCATCCGCGATATCAAAATTAAGTACTATTGCCCATCCATGATTAACCTTTGCGTATGCGTCTAAAATTAATTGCCCATTGGCTTCAACATATTCTTTAACACCAAGCCAAATTAAGGCGCGTGTAACACCAGCGATCGCAATCCATTGTCTAGGTTGATAGCTATCAAGGGTAGACAACAGATATTCTAGTTCAAGCCGATGACGTGAAAAAGCATAAAGTAGGAAACTGCCTACATCTTGTTCAAAGATAAAGGACAAACAGCTACTTGCACTGTCAGCCCAAGGATAAAACGTTGAATCTGTGAGAAGATCAGCCAAAATTGTTGAGCGAATGGGGTGCAAACCTCCTACTAAAGTTCCATTTTCACTGGTTCTCAACAAGTATTCTTCCTCTAGCAGTTCTAAAGTTCGCTGAGGTGAAGGCAACTGGAGAAAACGCACCAATTCTCTAAGCTTTAAACGAGCTTCAAATGCTGAAGCTACCGAAACAAGTCTAAGTAATTCAAGTTCAGCATCAGAACATTGTCCGGCTCTTACTTCATCTTGAATTCGTCTGATTTGTTGCTGCAATCGTTCCCTTAGAGAATTTCCTTGAGTTACGAGGTAGACAAATTCCATTAATGGGCCTCTACCACCAAACCGACTCCAGGCATCATCAAAATCTAGAAACTGATCTGGTGTCTCTGTTTCGACCAGAAATTGGTAAATTTCTTCTGCTTCTGGTCGATCAAACTGTAGTTCGACCTCAGCGAACTGAATTTCTGCGCCAGATATACTAGCTCGACGGAAGTCTTCTTCCCGAACTGTGACTAAAATTTGGATATTTTTGTTTGATACTAGTTGTTTAACAAGCTCGTCCCAACCTATATCGCTTGGTGAAACATCTAAGTAGACAGCTAGCGGTACTCCAATTGCCTTTGCTTGTCCCGAAAGTGCGGTGGCTATGTTTATAGCTTGTTGACGGTTCTCAATAAGTCGCACCTGAAAACGCCATTGTTCTGGAAAGAAATCATGCAAATACCGATATGCAATGGTTGTTTTCCCTTGCCCAGAAGCCCCATGAACAATAACAACCTGGTTCTCCTTAAACTTTTGGGCAATCTCATTGAGTTTGCTAGTACGAGGTTTATCAACACCCGCAAGGATATGATCATATCGTGCTGAAATTCCACGATAGAACTCATCCGACAATTTTTCCCTAGTCTGAGCGTCTACCTCATCATTTTCGATTGGAACAATTGATCTAAACCACTCACCATGATGGGCATTTCGTTCAGCAATAAATCGTCCAACATCATTGATCCGTTGAATAACGTCATTCTGAGTGATTTTGCATTTGTTCTCTGCACAGAGATATAACCAGAAATTGAGCATCTCAAATGCAGGAATTGGATCTATCCCAGTACACAAATATTGGAGAGTAGTAAAGACTCTCTCTTTTAGTTCTGACTCTACAACTGGAATGATCTGCAATTGATTGAGCAACCTTCGAGCATCTGCTTCGGATAAAAACTTATACTCAGATATTTTCTGCGCGACTCTCTGTCTTTCTCGTCCTTCTTCCTGCGTAGCTTGGAGCAATTCAGTTCCAATGTCCCCAAAAGTTGCTATTTTAATTTTTATCTCAGGATAAGTATCGAGCAAGCTGTTCGCTCTGTAGAGAAAAGAATCAATCTTGTCTGGAGAAAGCAATGAGAGGCTTAAATTAGCACTATACGCCTTAACTTGAACAGTTTCCAGTAAATGATTATTTGTATCCCAAATAGCAATATCTTCTACACCTTCAGGTTGAAATATTAAATTTGTTCTCTCATTAGCTTCAAGGATACTAGCAAGAGTGTATAAGGTTTGGAGTCGATAGCCACGATAAGCTGGTGTTGCATCAGACATAGATGAATTTAGAAGTATGTATACTCTGCTCTACCACAACTTTAAAACTAGTGGCATTACAACAGTATTATTGTACTGAACCATAATCTGGAACTTGCCCAAGGCATTCGAGCCACCCGATTTTTCCCAGTTGCTAGCTTGGGTGTTGGGCTAATATGCATTAATTTGCTTTTTCACTAAAATAAGTTAAGTAATTAAGTAAATCATTAACTCACTAATCTGGCTAATCGCACTGAGAGGAAAAAAGCTGAAATTCCAAAATCCTTATAGAGCAAGCATTTGAGTAAATTGAGTTAGAATAATAAGTTACTCAATTACTTAACTCAATTACTTATTATCTAGCTCAAAACGGGAAAAGGTAGCTGTTGCTTACTGCTACAGAATACCAAGCTATCATCCATGAGAGGCTTTGGTATTCCATAGTTAAAATTAGAAGCTGTTATATCTGAGAAATTAGTTCCGGCCAATTTTTCTGAATATATTCACAAAGCTGGTCATAACTTTTGTGCTTGAGATAGGGCAAGTCATAAGACTTAACTCCCTGACTCTTAGCATATTCTAGAATGATGGCAATGAGACGGTTACAACCTTTCTCCGCACGTTCAGCCTTTGCTTGGCGGGACTCTGCTTCTGCCTTTTCTTTTTGGATCTGGGGACTAAGCTGGATTACCTCCTTATACATAGTTGCAATTAAGCCTTCTAAGGCAAGCAACCTGGACAGCAATGGCAGGATATCTGGTTGCAACTGATGCTTACTTGAGTTACCATTGTTTAGACTAAGAGTCATAATTTTTTTTCTCGTTATGTTGATTGACGGTCTAAAGTCAGTGAGACAGACCGTTGATAGCTAACCAAGCTAGAAAATTTTGAAAATTCTAAAAAGACGCTATCTGGACTAGTACTCCAGGTGGCGTTTTTTTATTGTTTTGCAGTCTAGCTTGAGATATGGTAGCAACCCTTCTCAAAGATGTCAATGAAGCATAGTCATATTTCAGCAATTGCAGTATAGTTATATTGCAGTATAATTCAAATCTATGTCTAATCCTGTTTTGCATCTCAAAGAGTTGGTGCAAATATATCAAGGAGTTACGCTTAACCGTTATCAAGACGATCAGGGTTCACAAGAACGCATTATCAACTCGCGGAATCTTGAGCAAATATATATTGGCGGTGAATTAAGCACGGTTCAAATTAACGCATCCAGTCTCTCTCAGCACAGATTGCACACTGGTGACGTAGTTATTACAATTCGAGGAACCCCCCTTAAGGCATCAGTCGTAACAGATGAAGTACAAGGGTTCTTACCAAATCAAAACTTAGCAATTTTACGTCCAAAAGTAGAAAATCTTGATCCAGTGTTTTTAGCTGTGTTGATGCGTTCAAAATGGTTGGAACAGCATCTTGTCACCTTATACAGTCAATCTATCGGAACTCAGCTGTTAAAAATTTCCCAATTGCGCGACCTGGAAATACCATTACCTAATCTAATTACACAAAATAAATTAGTCCAACTCTTTTTAGCTGCTGAACGTTATACCCAAAAAACGTTAGAGATACTAGAAGTACGGAATAGCTTGACTCAATTAACTTTTACTCAAATCTTAGAAGGAGAGCAATGATAACTTTAAATGAGTTGGAGAGAGAACTTTGGAGAGCCGCCGATATTCTACGCGGTCATTTTAGTGCAAGTGATTATAACAAATATCTATTTAGGCTCTTGCTTCTGAAGCATTTCTCTGATGTTTTTGAGGAAGAGCTTGAAGCAATTGAACGGAAAAAAGGTAATCGAGATGTAACAGGGAGCATACCAAAACAATACTTCCATGTATTTGTGCCTGAGCGTTCTCGTTGGAGTTACTTGCAGCATTTTGAGGGAAATATTGGTAATGCACTTAATATAGCATTTCAAAATATCGAACATGAAAACCCATATCTGGAGAGCCTTTTTACTAGTATTGAGTTTGAAAATAAACATAATTATTTTGCTTCTAGAGAGAATGACAAGATACTACGTCACTTAATTGAGCATTTCTCGCATCTCAATCTTGCGTACAGCAACCTTGCGGAACCAGATATATTGGGAAAAGCCTGTGAATTCCTTATTGAAAAATTTGCAGTTAATTCTGGAAAACGCGGTGGAGAGTTTTATACCCCAAATAAGATAGCAGAATTGTTGGTTAATCTGTTGGGAGTAGAAAGGGGAATGAAAATTTGTGATCCTGTCTGCGGAGTTGGTGGATTTCTGGTCGCATCTGTTAATTATATAAAACAGGTGGGATTAAATATAAAAGATGTATCCTTCTATGGACAAGAAAAAAACTTAGAAACTTGGGTCATTGCAAAAATAAATTTGCTATCGCATGGCATCTTTGATTTTGATATCCGATTAGGAGACACAATCCGCAATCCTCAGCTATTACAGGACAACAAATTAATGCTTTTTGATAGGGTGATTGCTGCCCCACCGTTTAATCTTAATAATTGGGGTTATGAGAAAGATGGCTTTGAGTTTTATCATCGGTTTCAATATGGAGAACCGCCAAAAAGCAGTGGAGATTTTGCTTTTATTCAGCACATATTAGCTACATTAAAAGACACTGGTAAAGCCGCAGTAATAGTAGCAAGTGGGATATTATTTCGTGGAGGAAAAGAAGGTTTAATTCGCCAAAGAATTCTTAAATACGATTTAATTGAAGGAGTTATTAGCCTTGCACCCAATTTATTATATAACACTAGCATTCCGGTTGCTATCTTAATTTTTAATCCAAATAAATCAGAAAAACGTAAAAATAAAGTTTTATTCATTGATGCTAGTAGCAAATATCAAAAGATTGGGAAGCAAAATTATTTACAATCAGAAGATATCACCTGTATAGTCACGAGCTATCAAGCTTTTTCAGATGAAGAAGGGTTTGCTAAGGTCGCGTCTCTTGAAGAGATAGAAGACAATGACTATATCCTTAACATCAACCGCTATGTGCTAACTCCCAAAACCGAAAAGGACAAAATTGATATTGAGGCAGAAATTATTAAGCTGCGTCAATTAGAGGCTGCACGTACTGAAGCGGAGAATGAAATGAATGAATATCTGCGTGAACTGGGAGTAAAATTATGAGTCAATTTGGTAGCAAGCGCGATCGCCATCAAACCTCACGCAGCCCAATCTCAACACAGTAGTTCTGCCTGTTGCAATACCGTTACCATCGCCTTCTCCTGCTTGTCTGGAGGATAGCCATATTTCCGCAGCAGGTGCTTGACTAACCTTCGCAGATTCGCTTTGACACTTTCTTTTACAGTCCAATCAATCGTGACATTACGGCGGATTGTCTCTACTAAGTCACGAGCGATCGCTTGGAGTGTTTTATCCCCTAATGCTTGCACAGAACTATCAATTAAATCCAGGGCATCATAAAAATCTAATTCATCCTCAGTTGAGTGCAAGTATTAACAGAGGATGAATTAGCTTTACAGATTTATTTTGAACTAATTATAGTTTGACTAAATGGGAATGCAATCTACCATTTAAATTCCTAAACGTTTGCATTCGCTATCCATTAATTGATCGTAGATAGCCAGTTGTGAGTGAATCGATTCGTACAACTTGGCTAAATCTTCGGGGTCGCGTTCGTACTTGTTGACCATTTTCTCAAACCATTGAAAACTATCTTCGTCACTACGTCCAATTTTAGTGTCCATAAGAACACCCCAAAGGCATTCAGTTCCCGTGCCGGGTATAAATCCCATTGAAACTGCCTCTTGTTCTGCAACAAGGTTGTACCGTTGGATGATTTTGCGGTTGAGAGTTTTTTGTTCTGGTGTCATGAGTTTCGGGTCAAATCCATACTTATGTTTGCGTTTCTTCTTACGAGGTTTTGTCATATTTAGTCCTTAATTTTTGAGATATGCAACCATTGTATAGTACGTTTGTTCTATATGCAAAAAACTTATTTTTCGATAATTAACTTATGCGCGATCGCGCATAGCGTTTCTGTTTGCGCCATCTTCGCCTTCATCATCCGATCTATTCAAGGAAATCTTATGAACTCAGGTGAAAAGGAAGGTTATAAAGAAAGCAGGAAATAAAGCAAATTGCAATTTGAACAAGGAGCGACATACAAACCATTATGTTGATTCTGCGCGATTACCAACAAGATTTAGTTTCAAAAACTTTTACTGCTTGGTCTTGTGGAATTAGAAAAGTATTATTGCAACTGAGTACGGGTGGCGGCAAGACTATTATCTTTGCTGCAATCGCATCTGAATTTATAGCCCAAGGCGAAGGTGTGTTGGTAGTCGCGCACAGGGAAGAATTAATTCTCCAGGCCAGCGAGAAACTGACGGCAGCCACAAGAGTGGAACCAGGAATCATCAAAGCAGGATACAAGCCTTCCTATTCCTTAATTCAAGTAGCCAGTATCCAAACTCTTTTTCGTCGCCAAACTTACCCAATAGCGAAGCTTGTCATTATCGACGAAGCTCACCATTCTTCAGCTAACAGTTACCGCAAATTGTTGGATGCTTATCCAGATGCACTTATTTTGGGATTGACAGCTACACCAAGACGTGAAGATGGTTACGGACTGCGAGATATTTTCGACCACCTGATTTGCTCAATTAAGACCAAAGAATTAATAGCCCTTGGATATTTGACAAATTATAAGTTAATAGCTGGCTTTAAATATAACAAACACAAAGTCCCTAAAAAACGTGACTTCACCAGAAAAGAGTTAGAAGAAGTTGCTTCTGATTACAAACCGTCTGAGGTGTTAAAGCAATGGAAAAAATTTTGTGCTGGTCAAAAGACAATTATTTTTGCGGTCAACGTGAAGCACTCTCAAGAGATCGCAGCAGTATTTTGTACAGATGGCATCACCTGTGAGCATCTTGATGGAGATACACCACACTCTGAGCGCAAATCAATTTTAGATAGATTTCGTAATGGTCAGACGCAGGTGATTAGCAATTGTGCAATTCTGACTGAGGGATTTGATTGTCCTGACTCCGGGGCTGCGGTGATTGCTCGTCCCACCAGTAGTGTTACTCTCTGGTTGCAAATGATTGGCAGAATATTACGCCCTGCACCGCTTAAGGAATATGCAACTGTCCTAGACATGACTGATAACTGGTTTCGGCTTGGTCGTCCCTGTGACAACAGGGAATGGAGCCTTGATCCGATATCCTGCGACCCGGATAGCCTTGGGGTGAGATGCTGCCCACACTGTCACCATGTTTTCAAACCAATGCCAGCCCTAATTCGGACTAAAGAATACTTTAATTCCACCAAAGTAGAGTTTGTGACTCAATATGAGGCGGATTGTCCCAACTGCGGCGAATCTTTTAAGTGGATATTGTCAGAGGATTCTGGAATAGAAAATAGTGGAGTACCAGTGATTGTTTCTAGCAACGAGATTGAATTTAAAGAAGTTCCTGCTGAAGTCCGTCCTGTTTTGCTGCTCCCAATTATTGAAGCCAAAAAGCGCAAGTTTAGAAGCCAAGAAAAAAAGCTATTATTCTATAATGACACAATCAAAAACTGGTTTTTAAATTGCCAAGAACTAACTCTCTCGGAGCTAATTTACGCTATTCAACTACTTGAATGTTCAGAATGGGCATTTGAGTACAGCATAAAATGTTTAGTCTCCCGTGTTCGCAACGCTCCTGAATGGGAAAATGTAACCCGAATTATGTCTCTTCGTCCAGACAATGTGAAGAAAGTTATTTGGAGTAGTTTGTCTGGTTTAGAAAAAGACAGACTCAACCAAATGAAAGCACAGTATGAAAACGAAATGAAGGAATGGTTGACCGAAGAAAATCTGGTAGCAATAGCGGGTGATCTGGAAATCTGTGAAGACATTGAGATGATTTCTGATTTATGGAACATCTATAAAAAACCAGCGATTAAAGCCGCAATTGATCTGGTAAGTGCTGAGAGGCGCGGACAAATTACGCAGTGGATTACTCAGTTAGATACAGTTAGTTATTGCTGACCTAACCGAGAGGAAAGAAAATTAGAGTCGGAAATTGGAGTCATTAAACAAAGGCGGCTCTCTTTCCCCAGGCGCTCCGAAACCTCTCCAAAAATAAGAGCGATCGCTGCAAAATTTCCTGCATCAACTCTAACTCCAGATAAAATACAGTAGAAAATGCAGTAATAATTTGCAGTAATATTTTCCCGATTTGGGAATTAGCATTTATTTTATGGGGTGATACAGCCTATCTTTTGCATTCCATTCCCAACCTATGCCCCTTGGGTCACGATTACGAGTCCAACTGATAAATTCTTTACTACTCTTGTTTTCTCGCTCAGTTGCGAGGCTCGACGGTGTTAAACCTAGTCGCGGTGCTAGGTTTTCATCCGGCAATGCTTGCAGTTCAACTTGGGGCTGTTGGTATGGGTGCGCTTGTTTTCGAGGTCTAGCTTGACTGCTGTATCTATTTGATGAAATAGCCCGTTCCAATTTTTCCAGATGCTTGGAAATAACCTCTAGTTTGGTTTCCAGCTTCTTCTCCAGATGCAAAACCGATTTAGTGCTAGGCGCAATATCGATATCAGTATTGCTATCAAACCTAAAGATCAATTCCTCTAAGCCTTGCAGCAAGGCAATTGTATGCCCTTGGCGATGCAGCCGCGATAGTTCTCTGACTACTGGAATTAGGGCAGTAGGAACGCGAATCATTTCGCTGGGTGGGGTCTTGTCGTCAGCCATTTGATATCAATTTTGATAGCAATGAACTGATCATCGCACATAAAATACTATCCACCTCGCCGTGCATCCACCACACCCGTAAGCCGCATTTATTAACCGAGGCAAACGCTGCTTGGCAGATTTACAAGCCTCACCGATAGCGTAGCGTTAGCGACGCAGGAGCGTCACAGCCCGCCGGAGGCATCGCCTCATACACTGTGCAAAATATTGGTGTAGCAGGTATTTTATTATACTTTATATAATAGAGCCATTATTTTTGAATTTCCTCCAGCCTCCAGCCAACTCTAGTAAGGGAAAAAGTTATATGAAACTAATTAAGAAAGTTTTAGCAATCTGTTTTCTATTATTTGGGATTCCCTTTTCTGCTGTGATGATTCTAGAAATTATGAATCCCAAAACTCCCGCTCAAGAAAAAGAAAATGATGTTGCTGCTTTAACTATTCTTACTATTCCGTCAACCATTCTAGGAGGTTGGTTGAGTTGGTCTTTAGTGCAGCAGAACCGAAAGGAAAAAGCATTACTTATGGAATCAGAACAAAAGCGTCTTCAGTTAGTGTTCTTAGAATTAATTGAGCAAAATGCTGGCAGAATAACGGTATTGCAACTGGCGAAAAATGCTGAAATATCAACCCAGTTAGCTAAACAATATTTAGATGATAAAGCCAAGGAACTTAATGCTGCTTTTGAAGTAAATGAAGAGGGAAATGTTTTGTATCATTTCTCTTGACACCCTTTTAGGGACTTAATTAGTAATACAATTACTGAGAAAAAGCGAAATTATGATTAAATTGCGATCGCTCACACGGTATCATCCATCCAACCACACTCGCAATCCCAATGCACCCGCGCCGTCCAGTCCCGATCAAACTCAGCATTGCACCGGGGGCATCTGCCTGTAAATGTAAGAGCCTGCAATACTAATCGCTCCTCTAAAATTTCAATATCTGCGTTTTCCACTCATCCTGAAAATAAATCTCTGATGCCTCGTCAACCTCGTGAAATTAAACCGGAGTATTGCTACCACATTACCACCCGTTGCAATAACCGCGAATTTAAATTGAGCCTGAGTGAATGCCGGGAGGTGTTTCTCTACGTGTTACGGCTTGCAAGGCGCAACAGCTAAATACTTTGTTCATTTAGGGTTTTTGATATTCTGACAAATTTGCCGTTCTTGATTACTAAGATTAGCCTGAGGATTATTAAGGTAATCTATTACCCAATTGCACCCTTTCGCTATTAATTCATCAAATCCTTGGACTTGCCACAAGTCAGCAGATTTCCCAAAGGTAAATAACTGTTTACTATCTTGGCTAAACTCCAATTCTAAGTTTGATTGAATAACTCCGCCTGTAGGATAAGTTAATTCAGTTAATTTATTTCCTGATATATCCCAAAGAACGATCAGACCGCTTATGCTTTCAATAGTTGCTATTAAATTGCCGTCTGGACTAAATTTAAGAATTTCTATTCCATCTCCTGTGTAAGTATACAAATTAGATAGTTTTGCAATTTCATTGCCATTTAAATCCCATAAACTTGCATTTCCGTTTACTCCAACAGTAGCGATTAAATTACTATCCGGACTAAATATTATTTTTTTGGCTCTTAACGTCGGCTGTCCAGGTAATTTTGCTATTGCATCTACACTATTATTTGATAAATCCCAGACTAAAGTAGAGCCATAAGAACCAGAAGCTGCTATTTTTTTTCCGTTATTACTAAAAGCTATTGCTGTTACACTATATATTCCTTTCAATTTATTTTTCTGATTTCCTTCATAATCCCATAAAGTTATAGTTGAATCGGAAGAGCCAGTAGCTATTATTTTATCTATGGGACTAAAAGCAGCAACTGATGAAGTAGTACATTTATCAACATGTCCTTTACTACGAGTAGATAGTATTTTTATTTTATCAATTTTTTGAGGATTATTTTTATATAAAACCACACTCCCATCGATACCAATAGTAACAAATTTCGTATTATCTGGGCTAAAAATAACACGGCATACTAAACTATTTTCTCTTGGAAATTCAGCTAATTTTTCTCCAGATAAATTCCATATAGTTGTACCCTGACTTGTAGAAATAGCAGCTTGGTTGCTTTCAGAGTTAAAAGTTATATTAAATACAAGTCCTTTAGAAGTAAAAAATTCTTTTTGTATCTTTCCTGAAAGGTTCGATAGACGGATTATTCCATTGGTATCAGCAGCAGCAATTAACTTTCTATTAGGGCTAACAGTAACTTTGAAGCTAGGAACAAAGTTTAGTTCGGTGAATGATTTGATTTGCTTACTAGACAAATCCCATAAACTAACTTGACCATTACCTTCTCCGGTGACTGCCAATTCATCGTTAGGACTAAAACAAATATCATTCACTTCGCTTGTTGTTTTTAATTCTTTTATTTTTCTAAACCTCATATTTTCATTCATAAATATCGGAGATAAACCCCATAAACTTAAACTTTGTTCTCCCGATGTGATTAGTGTATTCTTGTTAGAATCAAAGTAAGCATCTTTTATTAGATTGCCATTTGGTAGTAATGCGTTTATGGTTCCAGTTAAAGATTCAATGCTAATAGTTGTATCTGGTTTTATTTTTACCCTTTTATGACAACTAAAATTGACATTTTCAGCATTATTTTGAACTAATTTTCCAGATAAGTCCCAATTTTTTACTATATCATTTTCATCCAAGGGTTCTATATTACCCATCCCTCCACTATCGAAGTCGATAAATTTACCTTGTCCAACTGTTTTTATTAGTTTCCCATCTGAACTAAAATATAGCTCTTTTATTTTTCTTTCATTAGCTTGCCATCGGTTACGTTCTTTGATGGAGTAGAGAATTTTGAGTAAAGTTTTTGTAATTTTATTTTCAAGATTGTTTCTAGTATCTTGTTTTAAGAGAAAAGTTTTTTTAAGCTTTTTACCAGCGGATAAACCTTGTATTAAAGCATCAAGGTCTTGGTTTGACAGCAGAAGAGTTTCAGCATTAGCTTGAAGAGCAAGAATTTCATTGATTTGTGCTTTTTGCCACTGACTCCCACTAAAAAGTGCAATTCCTGTTATAAAAAGACCCAAAAATATAATTGCTTTAGTTAACCTTTTAGCTTGACGCTCTCTCTGTTCCTGATATATGCTTGCATCGATAAAGTTAACCTCATATTTAGTTAACCCTCCTAATTTAGTAAAGGCATTTTTAGCTTTTAAATCTATAATTTGCTCCAAGCGAATACCTTTAAGGAGTTCTTCTTTAGCCTTATTTTTATCTTTGGCTAGAATTTTAAGCCAACGCATAGTTTCGCCAGCTAACCAGTTTTTGAGGATAATCGCTTCTTTTTCTTCAACAAGCCAGCGTTTCAAATCATCCCAGGATGAGAGGATAATTTCATGGGAAAGTTCAATTGTGGCGCATTGCAGGCGCTCTTGAGTTCCACTAACTTTTAGTTGATCTTCGCTAATGTACTCATAACCACTGACTAATAAATTTTCATCAACAAACTTCTTAAGCGTCTCTTCTACCGACTTACCAACAAACTCGTTACGATAGGCGCGTCTGCTAACGGCTTTGCTTCCTGATTCTGTCTCAACAATATTGACTAATTTTAGAAAGATTTGCTTACTAGCAGTTTGTTCGTCTTGCTTCAGGCGAGAATAGATATCATTAACTCGTTTTTGCAGTGCGCCTCGAACACCTTCTAGAGCATTGTAACTAGAGGTGTTTAAGCGACGGTTTTCAATTCTGGGTTTACTATCAGTTCCTAAAGTTTTACATTCGTATTCCCATAATAAATCTAGGGTGTATTGCAATAAGGGAAGATAGCCACTTTGCCCTTCAACATCTTTGATAATCTGTTTAACTAACCCCTCTTGAAACACAACCCCATGCTTTGCAGCTGGCTGTTCAATTGCCTGTTGCAGTTGTTCAGGGTACATTTGGGTGACGAGGTGAATATTATCGTTAGCGATTGCACCTAAACTGGGGTAGAAACTAAACTGCTCTAAAAAGTCAGAACGCATCGCCAAGACAATTCTGACAGTTTTATCGCCAGAGAGGGCAACTTTGACTAAACTTTCAATAAAGTTTCTGCGTATGTCGGCATCGTAGCTACGGGTAAACAGTTGCTCAAATTGATCGACAAAAATTAGCCATTTTTGTCCGTCTTTCTTTAAGGTACTAATGACTTTAGAAAACGTATCCGCTAGCCCTTTTTTAACGAACACAACTTGAGACTCACTAAATTTATAATCTTTCTCTTCGTTCAATAAACATCGATAGAAAGATTCAAAAGGGTCTAGGTTGGGTGTGAATATAAAGTCGTAAAATTTTTCTGAGGACAATGATTTTTGCAATTCAGGAATCAAACCAGCCCGAACCAAGGACGATTTTCCGCTTCCTGAAGCCCCTAAGACTAGACTAAAACTATTCTTATTGACCGCTTTTAATAATCTGGCAATTAGAGGATCTCGACCAAAGAAATAGTCTCTATCCTTGAAATTGAAACGTTTCAGGCTTTTATAGGGCGAAAGCTTTTCGAGTTTGCCCTGGGTTACGATTTGAGCAGAGATATAGAGAATCTGGGTTTCAATATTCGTGCCAATCTGTGTGGGAGCAAAATTGATAACACTATGTTCGCCATATTGCTGAACGTTCTGTAAAACGCTGTCTTGGTCTTGGAATTGATTATCAGACATAGGTTATTTTACAGAATTAATGTTCCCCAAACTTTACCAACTAGAACAGCAACATCGGTAACAGGTTTAGCTAAAGTGATAACTCCCTCTAGCCCTTGTTTTAAAATTTCAATGGTATGTTTAACTAAACTTTTATCTGGCTCATCTTTTTGTAATTCCTGCTGTAGTTTATCGATTTCTTGTTTTGCCCCAGGTTTCAGTAAAGGATTGAGTTCGGAATTTTGGTCAATCTCTTGCTTTAATTGAACTAGAAGTCTCAATGCTTCCTGCAATTCAGGAGTTTTATTTTGAGTGGTAGGTTGCGTAAAGGTTGTGGATGACGTAGCATCTCTTCCCGCTTGAACTGGTGCAAAGTTAATACTGCTACTACCACCCCCAGACTGGTTTACGCCGCTCATGGTATTGGTTTGCTGCTGATGCTGTCCACTAGAAGCTTCAGTTGCGGGTGTGGATATTCCCAAGGCACTCGGCAGTTGTTTGAGTAATTCAGCTTTTTCTTCATTGTTAAACCCTGCCGTTAGTCTTTTTATGGTTTCTAGAGCGTTTTCTACAAGAAAGTTAGACATTTACTAGACCTCTTCAATAAAAATTTAAACTAATTTAAAATTGTTGTATATTTTTAACGATTCTATAGTTAATTCCATGTGATTTGAACTAAAAAATGAGATTTTAACTCATGATATGCTTCAGAAATGAGTATCCAGTTTATAGTTCAC
>NZ_JAWJTF010000427.1:0-1239 GCF_048836525.1 Nostoc sp. CALU 546 | reverse complement strand
TTAATTCTTAATTCTTCTTCAATAATTAAAAATTGCTTTACCATCAAGTTTAATTTCCATTTAAATTCCTTTAATTCATAGATTCAAAGTCAGCAAGAAGCCAATTTATTCCATCCATTATTATTGGAAATTTTTCTTCAGGTATGTTTAACTCATGAAAACATTTATCTCTATATTTTTCTTTTTCAGTAAAATTAGTGATGGCTTTAACTAATGGTTTTTTTACTTCGTAGCTTTCTTCAGCTTTAGCTATTGCACGTGCGGGTATTTCGTGATTTACACGCAATATTGCTAAGTCAATCAAATCTCTAGATTGTGTACTTGAATCGTTCCATCGGTCGGCATTAGCCATTAGTTTCGATGTGAATCTATCGCTTATACTCAGACAAGGTATTTTTGTCCATTCCGGATAAACAGGAGGGTCTAAAGTAAAAATTCCATTGGCTACAATTTCTACTTTAATAGTTATTTCATTGACTACAACAGGGAAACGAATACCATATTGATTGATTGTAGTGTCACCCAATTCGATATCTGTTGTACTTTGAAATAATGCTACAATTCCTTCGTCGTAAATCAGATTTCTTAAATACCTGTAATTTTCAGTTCCATAAGGGAAGAGAAAATCAATATCTTTACTAAGTCTGTATTCATCATACTCTAACGCCAAGAGTGTACCACCGCCAAAGTATGCAGAAGCTTTTTTAAAAACTTCTGGATTGAAAGCATTAAGGATTTTAAGTATATTCTTGTGATGGGCGAGATGAAACATTTCAAAATCAGGTAATATCCAAGAGTTATATTTTTTTGCTAAATAATGTACAAAATCCTTTTCTTCTTGTTTTAAATTGTTGAATGTAGTTTGATGATGCCAATTGCGTTGATACAATTGAACAATTTCTTTTTCACTCATTTGATATACATTTTTTAGCTGCCAACCAATAGATTCTAGAAATGGTAGCTTTTGTGGATGGAGCATACAATTAATTTTTAAATTTTATTAAGATGCCTTTTGCCTGGGGTTTTAAGCGATCGCATCACAGTGCCTAAATCTAAAATCAAAATAGCCACAGCCAAATTGGCAGAGTAACCAGCAATACTATAGCCCCAGCAGCTAACGCCGTAACTGCCAGATCGCGATCGAGATTGAATGTCTCAGCAATTACCAGTGTGCCGAAAGCTGGAGGCATGGCCATTTGTAAGAGAATTACCTTTGCTGCGGAACCAGTTCAAGGCAAA